>JBLNAS010000056.1:0-3845 GCA_050259475.1 Methylocystaceae bacterium | reverse complement strand
ACAGATTTCTGCACTAACGATAGCCTGCTTTTCTAGATCTTGAAACTTGCGCACTACTTCATAAGCGCCTTTCAAATGGCAAGAACTTCCGACACAGACACATATATTCATCCCCGTCACTCCGTTCCGTCTGCATGCTAATTATTGTACTATCTTTCACAATCATTGTCGATATTTATCCTTTTTTGTCGTTGTTTTTGCGCTATTAATAAACCATAGTTCTGTTCTAATTTATTTGTTACATTTAGATGGTATTTGTTAAGAGCAGCAAATGAGGTGCATTAAAATGAAGGTCCTAGTTTTGAATGGCAGTCCCCGAAAAGATGGAACTGTTACCCATCTGCTTCAAGATGTAATATCTGGAATTAAGCAGCCGATTGAAGTGGAATGGATCAATATCTACTCCCTAGAAATGAAACCTTGCCTGGGATGTATGCGCTGCCGATCTTTGGGATCCTGCATCCTACCAGAGGATGATGCACATCGAGTTGGCCGTTTGATTGCTGATGCTGATGGACTTATCATAGGTACCCCCACCCACTGGGGTAATATGAGCTGTCAGTTAAAGCTATTATTAGATAGGAATGTACCCGTATTCATGGGTGAAAAGCTAAACGGCCTGCCGCTTCCGAAACAGAAGGGCAAGCCAGCAGTTATCGTCACCGCCTGTACTACCCCTTACCCATTTAACTTCATTTTCCGAGAAAGCCGAGGAGCAATAAGTGCAGTTCGGGAAGTTCTTCATTACGGGGGCTATCGCCTGATTGGCTCGGCAGTTAAGCCAGGAAGTAAGCGTACGCCAATTATTAGTAATCACCTTAAAAATAAGGCGTTTCGGCTCGGCCAACGCTTTAGTAAGTCTTTACCCAGTTAGAAATTTATACTTGTAGTGCTTTCTCATTAGCATCACGGATATCGGAGAAGACGGATTCATGCCGTTTATAGTCCCAAGGAATACGTACTACCGACACCAACGACAAATTCACATCAGTAATAAAAAATGTGAGCTCGGTAACCTGCGCAATAGCCTGCAGAAAACGTTCTAGCTCCGAATTAGTGCCAGCGATAACGCTAACAAAAGACGGTTCAATTTCAGGGTACATAAACTCCACCCGAAAACGAAGATCTTTGTTAAGACCATTTTCATTGGCTACTCCTAGAGTATTGACTGCTACGGATACTTCATCAGCAGGGTTATTGGCAAAAGGATCGTTTAAGTAATCATCCGCCAGAATTAAGAAGTAAACCCGGGAAACCTCGCCATCATTACCGCCGATTACTACCGGGTGCATGGAGTTAGCACAATAATCTTCGCGACTAGGAAAAAGGCCCTCCATAAGAGCCTGATACTCACTCATCTGCATAGCCTTACCTCCTTGGGTGTTATCAACAACTATAGTATTACCCAAGTAGGCAGCTATCCCCTTACTTTTCCTTATTGATATTTACTTTTCTAAAGATCGCCCACTTCCAAATTACAACACCATGTCACAGTAAGGGCGGTGGAGATAAAATCTCTACCGCCCTTAGTTATTATCAAGTTATGGAGAGGAAATCAGCTTAGAATATAGTATATCCCCCATCGATGGCATAAGCGGCGCCATGAATAAATTCAGAATCATCACCAGCCAAGAATAATGCCAGTTTAGCTACTTCTTCAGGCTGACCCGGTCTGGTAGCTGGTGAAGCCTTGATCTTCATACTGACCGGATGCTGAGGTACGGCTAGAACCCTTTGAATCATGGGAGTATCAATCGGCCCGGGCAGAATAGCATTAACTCTTATTCCTTGGGCTCCGACCATAAAAGACAGCTGTCTGGTTAAACCAAGCACCCCATGTTTGGAAGCTGTATACTGTAATCCACCCCGGCCGGCTGCCATGGAGGCCATAGAAGCGATATTGATTATATTACCTTTGCCCTGCTTGACCATTTGGGGATAGACTTTCTTGCTGGCTAAAAATGGTGCTCTTAGGTTAACATTCATTACCTGATCCCAGTCTTCGGTACTAATGTCAGTTAATGCGGCCAGCCCACCAGAAATACCGGCGTTGTTAACCAGAATATCAATACTGCCGTAATTTAACAGGGTTTGCTCTACCAGGTTATCGATATCGGCTTCAATAGCTACATCGGCCTTAACAAAAATGGCATGACTGCCGGCCTGCTTTATAAGCTCTACCGTCTCTAAGCCGGTCTCCTCAACATAATCGGAGACCACTACTTTAGCCCCTTCACGGGCAAACTCCTGGGCAATCGCCCGACCGATACCACTACCTCCACCAGTCACAATAGCTACTCTGTCCAACAACTTCACGCTCAAAACTCCCTTCCACTCAATAAATTCGCCTATCAAAGAGACTATCCCCGGTTATTTTTGCCGGACGGTTAGGGAAGAAAATAAATAATCTACTTAGTATCCTTTGTACTGGGGAGCCCGGCCCTGTGCCGCGGCTATGTTGGTCTCTTTAAAATCCTCACTAAGGGCACCCAAAACCAGATAATCACCTTCAACCTGGAAATAGGTATCCATAGTGTAATCAGGCAATCGATTAGATATCTGCTTGATATGATTGATACCGACTGGAGACTTGGAGGCAATTTTATTAGCTAATGCCATGGCTTCTTCAAAGGCTTGATCTGCTGGTACCACCTTATAAACCATACCGAGCTCCAAAGCCTCTTTAGCCGGTACCGGCTCTCCACACATAGCAATGGCTTTCGCCTTCATAGGACCAACTAAACGCTGCAGAGCCCAAAGTCCGCCCGTATCTGGGGTCAGAGCATAGTTAACAAATACCTCCAGAAAATAAGCGCTATCGGCAGCAATAACTATATCGCTGGATAAAAGCAGATTGCACCCGCCGCCGATGCAGCCACCCTCAGCCAAGCCGATAATCGGCTTAGAAATGGTGTACATTCTCCTAATCATATTAGCAATTTCATACATGACCTCCCGACCTTCGGTGAGGTTTTTAGCTAACTTGCTTTTTATGATTTCAATGTCGCCAGGGCCAAAGGATACGGCACCCGTACCCCTCAGCACTATAGCCCGCACTTCATGATCCCAATGCGCTTGATCGAGGGCCGCAGTATACTCATCGATTACCTGTTCAGTAAGGCGGTTAATATTCTCCGGGCAGTCAAAAGTAATGACCGCTACTGCACCAACCTTCTCCAACTTAACCGCATGGTCAAACTTCTTTTCATAGGGATACATCAATCATCGCTCCTTTCATTATTTAGGATATCGCCGGGAAAGTTACACCATTTTATTTTTAATCATCATGGCAATGTGGTCATTTAATGCTTCTACCGAAGCACCACCAATAGCCATAACTTTGGCATCCCGCCAGAAGCGTTCCACTCCGGTATCAACAATAGTACCAACCCCACCAAAAATCTGGATAGCTTCGCGGCATACATACTCTGACACTTCGGCCCCTTTGCATTTGAGCATCCGACCCTGCGCCAAAACCATGCTGCCTTGATCTTTCATGGCATAGGTCCCATAGACTAGTCCCCGCAGGGATTCAATTTCAGTTAACATCTTAACCAGCTTATGTCTAGTGACTTGGAAACGATCAAACATACTCTGGCCGCACTGTACCCTTTCCAGGCTATAGTTTAAAGCCATTTCATAGGCCGCTTCAGCCATACCCAGGCTAACCGGGCCACAGCTCAAGAACTCATCGGTAACGCTGACAAACATAGCTTGCATTGCACCATCTAATGGGCCTAATAGATTAGTTTTAGGAATACGGCAATTTTTAAAGGAGACAGTACCGGTGGCGGAACCGTGCCAGCCCAGCTTATGTTCCGGCTTACCGATTTCCAGCCCCGGGG
>JBLNAS010000055.1:0-6296 GCA_050259475.1 Methylocystaceae bacterium | reverse complement strand
CCTGGACCTTAAGGTGACGAATAATGCTATAGACATCGGGGTGCGGGTCGAGGTCCCGCGGGCGATTACTGATTATCTAACTGATCGTCTATATGAATTCAAGTATATTTATTACTCAGATATATTTGAGAACAAGGTGCGCACTTTCTGTGTTAATCCGGGTGGCTTTGTCAGTCAGGAGAACTATGATGATGGTTTGGCCCTGGTTAACGGTCATTCTTATACCAATTTGAAATCGGAAAATACTAACTTTGCGTTGCTGGTTTCTTCGAAATTTACCCAGCCGTTTAATGACCCGATTGCCTATGGTAAGTCGATTGCTAAACTGGGTAATATGCTAACCGGTGGTAAAGTCATGGTGCAGCGTCTCTTTGATCTAGATCAGGGGCGGCGCACTACTAATAGTCGTCTGGCCAAGATGGCTATGCAGCCAACACTAAAGGATGCGGTGCCCGGCGATTTATCCTATGTATTGCCCCATCGGCATCTGACCTCGATTGTCGAGGCCTTAAAAGCATTAGATAATATGTGCCCGGGCATGTATGGCAAGAATACCTTGCTCTACGGGGTAGAGGCCAAGTTCTATTCCTCCAAGCTGGAGGTTGATGCCAACATGGAGACCGCAATTAAAGGACTGTATGCTATTGGTGATGGTGCCGGCATAACCCGCGGGTTAATCCAGGCTTCAATCACTGGAGTAGTGGCTGGTCGCAGTATAACCCAAGCCATAGATTAATAGAAAACTATCAGCCGGTCAGCTTCAATAGGAAGCCGACCGGCTTTTTAATTGTCTATTTTTTTATGAATGGATTAGTAAGTTCGGTTAGGCCGGACTTGGTATCGCCCTTTTCGTCCGGCAGGGTTTGTGTAGGCAGGGTTGGTAATAACGGCGCTTTGGGTTGAGTAGTAGCTTTGGTAGTACTACTCGTCTTGGAGGTAGTTGTGGTGGTCGCCGGTGGAATAATGGTAGTTTTAATATTTGGAACTTGCTGTTTAGTCTCCGTGGGGCGAGTGGTAATAATCACCGCTTGCATCGCTTCGTCCCAATTAACGGTGGCTCCCAGGGGTTCAGCGACAAAGCGTGCTGGAACCATGGTACGGCCATTAATCATCATCGGGGGCACATCACTATTAATAATATGGCCATTAACGATAAGTCTAATGTTGGTGGCCCCTTCAAGCGGCTGCCAATTAAAAAGGGTAAGTCCCATAATCAGGCCGGCCACCAGCCCGATAATATATTTTTTCAAGGGTATTCCCTCCTGCAGGTGTCTTCCACTTTTACATTTTAACATACCGGGTGACTACATAAGTGCCAAAAGGATGATCCGTATTGGAATTAGTGGCATCGGTTGCCCTTTTAGAACTTGATGCATAGCATTTAACAAATGGGCTAGAGAGGGGTTGATTTATTTGAGGGTCAATAAGATTACCTGTATTGTTCCGGGATTGATGGTTATGGTGACGGGGGCTATTTTAGTAACCTATAATCAGTCAACATTTATGGACCTGGCGCAAATGTTTATGGTGGTTATTGGCTTCTTAGCCTACTTTTTAGCCATACATACTAATATTTATTCCCGTGATACTATGCTCATATTTCTGGGGCGCGCTTATATTGGCATTGCCCTGTTACATCTTTGGTACTTAATCAGCCCCGATTTAGCCTTTAATACTGGTTATAACGGGTCGGAAATGATACTTGTGGGGAGTCGCCTAATTGAGGCCATGGCGCTATTATTTGCTCCCTTTTTTGTCCGTTGCCGTCCACGTTCACAGTTAATGCAATTAGGTACCCTCGCTTTGGGCCTGCTCATAATTCTAGTCTTGAGTGGGTCAGGTTTGCTGACAGCACGAGCAGTGGCCTGGCTTCTCTTGGACAACTCTAGTTTAACGGAATACCTAATCTTATTCTTATTACTTTTAGCGATACCTCATCTCCTCAACTGTGCGCAACTTGAAGAACATCCGGCTTATTATCTGCTGGCCTTAATGGTTGGCCTTATGGCAGTCAGTGAAGTTGCTTTCATCCTCGGGGGAGTGGTGGGTGATTTTAGAGCGTTTTTCTATTTACTCCGGCTTTTGGCTTATTACATATTTCTTTTTGTTCTCTTAACTCGCGGTATCAAGGAACCCTATGAGCGCTTGCATCATGCTTATGAGGAAACCTTATATGGCTGGGGCCAAGCGCTGGAAATGCGGGATTGGGAGACCGGGGGCCACTGTCGTCGAGTGGCAGAACTAACTGCCCGATTAGCATCTCGTTGTGGTATTCGGGGTGAGAAACTGGTCAATGTGTACCGAGGTGCTTTATTGCATGATATAGGTAAACTAGCAGTTCCTGACCATGTGCTGTTAAAGGAAGGGGGGCTAAGCGCAGAAGAATGGGTGCTTATGCGACGCCACCCGGATCATGCCGTGAGCTTATTAGGGAGGATAGCATTTCTAAGCTCAGCTATCGATATCCCTGCCTGTCATCATGAAAAATGGGATGGTAGTGGTTACCCCAATGGGTTAAGTGGAGAAGAAATACCTTTGTCGGCACGGATATTTGCGCTGGTGGATGTCTGGGATGCTTTAAGTCATGATCGTCCCTACCGTCGAGCCTGGGAAACCGAGAGGATTTATAACTGGATGCAAGAGCAGGCCGGTTCTCATTTTGATCCGGTACTAACCCAGGTGTTTATTGATTATATGCAGGAACAAAAAGCTATTTAGTCGGTCGTTGCATATATTTTATGAATTACTCGCCTTGGAGAAAAGGCGAGTTTTTTTATTTCCCGTAAGGTGTCAACTCTTGATAACTACCCTTGCCAGAAGAAATTACCAGCATTATGGGAGCCTACCGCGACCGTTCCCGAGAGTGTGGTGGTTGCTTGGACAACCTGTCAGCGGCAATCAACCAATGGCAGGATTTGTCTGCAGTGTAAATTAGCGGGGGCTGTTACAATGTCGAAAGAGGTCGAAGACCTTATTTGTAACCATTGTCGGATTAATAAGGAGGAATTCTATGTGTAGTAAGATGCGTAAAGTCCTATCTACTTCGGTACTAGTTTTGTTGATGGCAGCAGTGTTTGTTATACCATTGGTGCCAATGGCACAGGCAGCAGGATCTTATCCATCTGATTATTCTAGTCGGGTAGCTCACTACAATCAGCATGAGAAACCGATTGTCGATGCCTTACGGACTAATTATCAAGGGAGTCTGGCTAATACTATTGCAGGTCGGGCCATCTGGTATATGGAATATGGTTATACAGTTTATGGACATTCTCTCTATGCCAAAACTGGGTACATTGACTGCTCGCAGTATGTATCTCGCGTCTACGGGGATTTTGGTTATACGGTAACTGGGGCATCCCGCAAGTACACGACCGTAGGAACCAAAGTATCCGGGGTCTATGCGACAAAATTGTCCACCGGTAAGTATACGTTAGTGGGCACGGAAAAACTCAAAGTGGGAGACATTTTTACTTTTTGGGCTAAGGACAGCAATGGTTACAAATATATCAGTCATGTAGCGATGTATGTCGGTAAGGTTAATGGGAAACCGGTAATCATTAATACGGTTAAAGGCCATCCGACGGCCATTGGAATGGTGGACAATTTTTCTTATTGGTATGGTTCCAATCTTTACGATGTGCGTCGGGTGCTACCTAGTAGTGCCTATGTCGTAGGTGGAGCAGCGATTAATGACAAAGGACCAGTCATTCCAGCGGTCTACCAGATGCCTAAAGGTAAAGTAGTTATGCCGAAGGCGCTGGTCAAAGGTTTCTAAGCAAACATCAAATTAAAATGACAGGGAACGCTTGCCAGGGTTCCCTGTCATTTTTCTATTTGGATATTTAACAAATTAAAGAGTTTTGCTTTTCGCAAATGTTACTGATCTGTCTGGTAACTGAGCTAAATATGGTGGCATTTACCAGGTTCATGAATGTTAGCAGCGCAATCCTCGTAAGGTAGCGGCTACTCGAACAAAATCTCCACTAAGTCCTGCGTATGTAATGATTTACCAACAAGGATAGTATCGTAAGAGGTCGAAGGTTTTATTGGTAACTAATTATGATTGCACTAAAGGAGGAATTCTATGCGCAGCCAGAAACGTACTATGGTTTCGACATCACTCTTAATATTGCTGATGGCAGCAATACTGGTTTTACCTATGGTTTCTGGGGCCCAGGCAGCAGGATCTTATCCAGCTGATTATGCCCAAAAGGTAGCTCATTACGACCAACATGAAAAACCGATTCTTGATATTATGCGTACCCGGTATACAGGAGGCAGCCTAGCCGAAGCCATTGGCAGTCGGGCTATGTGGTATATGCAGTATGGCTATACGGTTTATGGGCATTCCCTTTATGCCCAAACTGGCTATATTGACTGCTCGCAGTTTGTCTCTCGGGTCTATGCGGATTTTGGATATACGATAACTGGTGCATCCCGTAAATACACGACGGTAGGAACGGTAGTATCTGGGGTCTATGCCCAAAAACTTTCCACCGGCAAATACACTCTTGTGGGAGTGGACAAGCTTAGAGTAGGTGACATTTTTACCTTCTGGGCTAAAGATAGTAATGGCGACAAGTATATTAGCCATGTTGCTATGTATATAGGTAAACCAAACGGTATACCGACCATCATTAATACCGTAACCGGCCACCCAACGGCTATCGGATTCGTGGACAACTTCTCCTACTGGTATGGTTCTAATCTTTACGATGTCCGCCGGGTATTGCCTGCTAACGCTTATTATAAGGGCGGCGCCGCAATTAATGACAAAGGACCGGTCATACCGGCAGTCTACCAAATGCCTATCGGCCAAGTAATTTTACCGAAAGATCTAGCTAAAGGTTTCTAGGTAGCACTAAGTGATTAGTAAACAGGGAATGCTGACAAGCACTCCCTGTTTTTTATTTAGTGAACTTCCACTTTTAGGTAACTACTCTCAATCGGGTTAGTGGGATTATTTACTACTTGGTTAAGGAGCAATAATTTTAAGCTAGCCGGCAATAGTTGCGGACGTGATTTCCTAGAGTATAATAGAAAAATAGCTTTAAGGTAAAAATTGGACGCTTTCGCGTTAATAAAAGGGGGAGCACCCATGGCTGAAAATAGAAATCCCTTGGAAGAACTAATGAAGACGGTTATGGATGGGATAAAAAGCATGGTTGATGTCACTACAGTAGTCGGCGACCCGGTGCGGGCTGGAGAAGAGACTCTTATTATTCCGGTTTCTCAGGTCAAAGTCGGATTTGCGGCTGGCGGTGGTGAGTACTCGGTGGCCACTAAGGATGGGAGCTTGCCTTTTGGTGGCGGCAGTGGAGCAGGAGTCACCGTTAAACCAGTCGGCTTTTTAGTGGTTCATGATGATGAAGTGCGTATGCTAACTGTCGATGGTCATAGTAACCTAGCCGAAAAGCTAATTGATGTAGCTCCGGTTTTAGCTGATAAAATTAAACAGATTCTAGACAAGCGAGCCGGTGAAAAACCGGGTCCGAATACTTCGGCTTCGAGTGATCAATAACCGGAGTTTATAGCGCTAAAAGGTTAATAAAGTGAGCTGGTTGCCTGGGGGTAACCAGCTTTTGCTTTGGGCAACATGAAGTCAGATGGTTTATAACAAATTGGTTAAGGTGTTGAAAGAATAAGTAGTAACCGCCAATCGATGTGGAAATTATGTTAGATTAAACTTATGTTGTTAATGACATGTTATAATGAATTTCGATTAATAAGTTACTTAAAGGTAATATTCTCCATTTTGAAAGGAGTTTTTTTAGATGATTGATTTGACCAAAGAATACCAACAGAAACTTATCACTGCACAGCAAGCGGCAAACCTGGTTAAATCAGGTGAATTGGTGCAATATGGGGAATTTGTACTCTTCCCGGTACAAGCTGACGCTGCGCTGGCTGCGCGGGCGGAAGAACTTCAGGGCGTACAAATACGGGGAACCTGTTATCCCGTCATACCAGAAGTAGTCAAGGCCGATCCTGAACGTGATCATTTTGTCCTCAATGATTATCATTTTGGCGTGGCATCCCGGCGATTAGCCGAACAAGATTTAGCGAGCTATATACCGATTACTTATCATCAGTCGCCACGTCTGATTAATAAATATATTGACATTGATGTCATGTACATTACGACCACACCGATGGATGAACGGGGCTATTTTAATTACGGCCTGGCTAATTCCGTAGCCTCGGCCGCCATTAATAAGGCGAAAAAGCTGGTAGTTGAGGTCAATCCGCACGTGCCCTACTGTCTCGGTGGTAATCAGGAGTCGGTACATCTG
>JBLNAS010000054.1:0-9823 GCA_050259475.1 Methylocystaceae bacterium | reverse complement strand
CAGCGATGAAACTTCTGGTGTCGGCTTGAGGCGCCCAGCCTGGGGTCGGTGCTGGGAGGTTAGGATGAAGGGGCAACCCGCAATGGCATGCGGGAGCTGACCCCTCATCTGTGGAGGCTCTTAGGGAATAATTCCCTAAGAGAAAACCTGCATCTGGTAAATGCTGGGTGCAGCGTAGCCTGCCTTGAGTGGTAATGGCGGATGGATTCAAGGGAGGATCATGGACCCCGGCCAGGGTCGGATCTTCTTCCTGAAACCATTACTGCAAAAGAGGCTAGATATGGACGTGGGTTGTCGAGGAAAACTCCTAGACTGAGTGCCTGTCGGGCACGGCTTGCTGGGGATTGAAGTGTGCACTAAGTGGTAATCCAGCCCCGGACGCGGCGACGTTCCGGAGCAGGCGTAAAGGGAAACCGCCCATCTGGCAACAGTTGGGTGACCTGCTGGGAAACCCTGCTGGACCTAAAGTCACAGCATTTATTCAGCAAGCAACCTTCCAACCCTACATAATAGCGGGGGTTTAAGAGGTTGAAAATCGCGGTTACCCGCAAAAACATAGTAGCAGCCTTAGGTGTGGCCGCCTTTTCTTTTGTGGTGGCCATTGTGGTTAGTATGGGTTCAGAAGTGGTGGTCAGGGCAGTATCTAGCCTTTGGCTATCATTTCTTTTTTTATTTTTTGTGATTTTAGTCGGTGTTTTAGGCGATATGGTTGGAACTGCGGCTATGGGTTCGCAGACGGCACCTTTAAATGCTAAGGCATCAAGTAAGGTGTTTGGAGCTCGGCAAGCGGTTAAACTAAGCAAAAATGCAGATAAGGTCGCAGTTTTCTGCAGTGATATAATAGGTGATGTATCGGGAACGGTTTCTGGTGCTATCGGTGCCTCCATAGTGTTATCGATAACGAAGGTAGTCAAGCCGTCGCCAGGAGAAGCTTTGCTGATTGGGGCAGGAATGACTAGTTTAATTGCCGCTATTATGATTGGTGGCAAAGCCCTGGGTAAATCTATTGCGTTGACGGAAGCCAATGAAATTCTATTTTGGGTAGCCCGAATTTTGGCTTGGTGGGAAGATACTACGGGATGGGCTATTTTGGAAAAGAGAAGGTGACCTTAAATGGTCTGGTTAGATACAATTAACCACCCTGGTGATATTAAACAAGTACCTAGGGATGAATTACCAGTGCTAGCTGACGAAATAAGACATTATTTGGTGGGGGCGGTAGCTCGTACCGGAGGTCATCTGGCTTCCAATTTGGGAGTAGTAGAGTTGACCTTAGCTTTACATTATGTGCTGGACTTGCCCCAGGACAAAATCATCTGGGATGTCGGACACCAGAGTTATGTACATAAAATCCTAACCGGTCGGCGGGAGCAAATGGATACTTTGCGGCAATTTAGTGGCATTTGCGGCTTCCCTCGCCCGGAGGAAAGTGATTGTGATGCCTTTGCTACCGGTCATTCTTCAACTTCGGTCTCGGCTGCCCTCGGTATGGCGATTACTCGAGATTTGCTCGGGAAGGATTATGAGGTGGTAGCGGTTATTGGGGACGGTGCTTTAACTGGAGGCATGGCTTTTGAAGCCATGAATCACGCTGGCCATCTCGAAACTAATTTGATTGTCATACTTAATGATAATGGTATGTCGATATCGCGTAATGTAGGGGCTTTAGCCCGCCACCTTACCCGATTGCGCACGGCACCAGGTTATTATAAACGTAAACGTGGTCTTGAAGGTATGCTCAAATCGATTCCGATGGTTGGGCATTCAATGGCGAGAGCGGCAGCTAAGTTTAAAGATACGATTAAATACCTACTAGTTCCCGGTATCATATTCGAAGAAATGGGTTTTACCTATTTAGGACCCATTGATGGTCATAATATTAATAATCTGGTGGATGTGCTTAAGGAAGCCCGTCGGAGTGAAGGGCCGGTATTACTGCACGTACATACCAATAAGGGTTACGGTTATGAACCGGCCTTAATCAGCCCAACTGAATTTCATGGTATTGGTCCATTTGATGTGGAGACTGGATTAACCAATGGCCAAAAGAAAACCAGTTATACCCAAGTCTTTGGCCAAAAATTGGTGGAGTTGGCGGCTGAGGATGACCGGATCGTCGCCATTACGGCAGCGATGGCAAGTGGTACTGGACTAACCGATTTTGCCTGCCGTTTTCCGGAACGCTTTCAGGATGTCGGCATCTGTGAACAACATGCCGTGACCTTAGCGGCAGGAATGGCTGCTTCGGGCTTAAAACCAGTGGTAGCTGTCTATTCCACCTTTTTGCAGCGGGCCTATGATCAAGTGCTTCACGATGTCTGCCTGCAGAAACTGCCAGTAGTATTAGCTATTGACCGGGCAGGGTTAGTCGGCGAGGATGGTGCGACCCATCACGGGGTTTTTGATCTTTCCTTTTTGCGGCCTATGCCGAATTTAGCCATTATTGCACCTGCGTCAGCGACTGAACTATCGGCCGCGTTAGCCCTCGCTTTGTCAGCAGACAGTCCAGTGGCCATCAGGTATCCGCGGGGCAATGCACCCCGCCAAACCGTAGAGGATGCACCAGCACTAGCTTGGGGACAGGCCGCCGTTTTACGAGATGGCAGTGAATTAGTAATTATCGCTGAAGGGCGAATGGTATTTCAGGCGCTAGCTACCGCAGAGCTACTCGCTCATAAGGGTCTTAATCCAACAGTAGTCGACATTCGGTTTATCAAACCGTTAGATGAAAAGCTTTTGAGTTCATTGGTGTTAAGCCATCCCTATTGGGTAGTAATGGAGGAGAACGCCCTGGCCGGGGGATTAAGCTCAGGTATTACTGAGTGGCTAACTGATACCAAAGCTTCGGTTAAAATCTGGCGAGTGGGAGTACCTGATCAGTTCGTAGAGCATGGCAGCATGGCAGCACTATATAATGTTCTCGAATGGCATCCCGAACAAATGGCGGCTACGATTTTAGCCCAATGGCCGGAACTAAATGAAGTGATGTCAGCCCGGAGGTGCCTTGGCCATGGAGAAAGATAGACTGGACAATATCCTAGTGGCGCGTGGAATAACCGAGAGCCGAGAACGCGCTCGGGGAATGATCCTGGCGGGGAAAATCTTAGTTAATGAGCAGCGCTGTGACAAACCGGGAACTAAATTCAATCCTGAGATAGCAATTAGATGCTTGGGAAGTGATTTGGCTTATGTCAGTCGTGGCGGTCTCAAGCTGGAAAAAGCGATACAGGTATTTACCCTGGATTTAAAGGAAAAAACTATCCTAGACATTGGTGCATCCACCGGTGGATTTACTGATTGTGCTTTGCAGAATGGAGCTTCCAGGGTAGTCGCTCTGGATGTCGGTTACGGCCAATTAGCCTGGAAGTTACGCATCGATCCACGGGTAACAGTGTTTGAGAGAACTAATATTCGCTATTTTACCCGGGAACAATTACCTGATTCGATGCCGGTAGATTTCATTACCTGTGATGTGGCTTTTATCTCACTATTATTGGTCCTGCCGGTAATTCACACACTACTGAAGGCTGATGGGGAAGCCGTTCTTTTAATAAAACCCCAGTTCGAAGCTGGTAAAGATAAGGTCGGAAAACGGGGAGTGGTTAAGGATCCAACCGTGCATTTCGAAGTAATTAATCGGGTATTAACTGCTGCGGCGGCTCAGGGATTAAGCGCACAAGGTTTATCATTTTCTCCGATTACTGGACCGGAAGGCAATATCGAATATCTTTTATATCTTCATTTTACTAATACAGAACCAGTTATCAGCGAAACTGAGGTTAGGCAAACTATTGAGCAGGCTAGTTCAAAGTTGGGGTGAACATAATGAAGATTGGGCTACGAGTGAATTCGCGTAAAGGACAGGCTCGAGATATGGCAGCGATTGTAGAAAAAAGGTTACAATCGTTAGGGGCCGAGACGGTTATCTATCAAGATGATTTTAAGGCTGGTTTTCCTGGCCCAAATGATATAGATGTGTTAGTGGTCATGGGTGGAGATGGTACTCTACTGCATGCTGCCCATTATTTTAGCCGCCAGGGTATACCCATATTAGGGGTGAACTTTGGTCAGGTGGGCTTCTTGACTGAGTTGGAAGTGGAAGAGCTGGATCACTATCTGGAACGACTAGTTAAACAGGATTATTGGCTGGAAGAGCGGATGATGCTCCACGTTAAGCTGGTTCGTAATGGTGAGGTAGTGCTGGAGGATTATGCTCTCAATGAGGCTTTAATTCGCTCCATTGACCATGTAGCTACGGTGGCGATTTTTGTGGATGAAGTAAATTATACCTACTGTCGGGGTGATGGGGTAATCTGTTGCACCGCCAGTGGCTCAACAGCTTATTCGTTATCAGCGGGCGGGCCTTTGCTGGAACCACCGCTGGAAGCCATGGTTATAACTCCAGTCAATCCCTGCTTTCAGCATTGTCGTCCCTTAGTTATCGGTAGCCAGCGCACGATTAAACTAATCCCGGTTATTTTCGAGCAGATGGCTCTGCTGGTTGATGGTGAGCATAGCTTGGAATTACATAAAGGTGATTTGATTACTATAACCCGGGCCGAAGTTTCTACCCAATTAATAAGGTTTAAACCAGGACGGTTTTTTAATATATTGCAAGCGAAGGCTGGCCATGCCGGCGGAGAAATAAGCTAGAGCTTCTTAGGTACAGGAGGAATTGGTTGTGAAAACCCGACGCCATTTTGCCATCACGGATATTATTGTCAATCATAATGTGAGTACCCAGGAAGAACTGTGTGAATTATTACGGGAACGGGGCTATGAAGTAACTCAAGCTACTGTATCACGTGATATCAAGGAATTGAAATTAGTCAAGGTGCCAGATCAAGAAGGGTATCATTATGCTTTACCGGATAGTGGCGGATCGCGAGTTTCTCCGGATAGAATGCGGCGAAATTTTCGGGACGCCGTCATATCGATTAATTGTAGTGAAAACCTGATTGTCATTCGGACATTGCCCGGAACCGCTAATGCCGTAGCTTCCACTATTGATGGGGTTGAAAATGGTGATATTCTAGGTACTATAGCCGGTGATGATACCATTCTAGTCATTGCTCGTGATCGAGAACGTGCTCAAATTGTCAGCCATTATTTGGGGGAATTAATTAAATAATACTCGATGTCGATGTTGGCTTTGGGGGCGGAGGTAACACGTGCTGCGTGAGCTTAGTATTGAAAACTTAGTTTTAATTGATCGATTACGCTTACTGCCGGGTGAAGGTATGAACGTTTTTACCGGTGAAACCGGTAGCGGCAAATCGATGATTATTGATGCCCTAGCTTTGTTGGCCGGAGAACGTGGACGTTCGGAGCTTATTCGAACGGGTAGCCCACGTTTGCTGGTTGAAGGGGTTTTTGACTGGCCAGGGCAACCTGATTTTAATCAACTAGCAGCCGGATGGGGACTCGACCCTGAAGATGGGTGTTTAATTATTAATCGTGAGATCACCTTAAATGGGCGTAATGCAACGCGAATCAATGGTCATAATTACCCCCTCTCCACCTTGCGCTCATTGGCCCCCTGGTTGCTCAATATTCATGCGCAGGAGGATACGCAGGAACTACTCGCGGCTAACCATTACCTCAGTTATCTCGACCAATCACAGCCCCAATTGACTGACCTCTCTGCGCAGTTAACCAAACAATATACCATATGCCGTTCCCTGGATCAGCAACTCGAGACTTATAATGCTGAGCGACAGGTCTGGCTTCGGGAGCGCGACTTTCTTGAATACCAGTGTCAAGAAATAGAAGCCGCCAGCTTGCAACCGGGGGAAGAGGACGAATTAGAAGTACGATGCCGTTTAATGCGCAATGCCGGGCAGATGATGGAGATTAGTCATCAAACCGATGAAATCCTATTCAATGCTAAAGAGGGGGCAGCGGCCGAAGAACTGATTGACCACGCCCGCCGCCTAGTAGTGCGCCATGCTAATGAACCAGCTCTGGCAGCCTTGGTCAAAACTTTGGATGAAATAGCGCTTCAGATGGACGAAGTGAAAAGTCAGCTTCATCAGCTTGATTCGGTTTTAGATTTTGTACCTGAGGATTTAGAAGCTGTAGAAGAACGGTTACATCAGTTAGCGCGTTTGTTTAAAAAATATGGCAGTGGTAGCCGAGAAGTATTGCATACGCAACAACAGTTGAGTGAGCGGTTAGAGCAGATGAATCGTTGGGAAGAAAAAGAACAGGAACTATTGACTGCGAAATGCGAAGCTTGGGACGATTATCACCGTTTAGCAGAACAGGTTAGCACTTGGCGGCAAAAGATGGCTCTACAAATAGCAGGGTCGGTGCAAGAGGAGTTAGCTAACTTAGCTATGCCCCGCGCCCAATTTGATATGCGATTCGAACGATTACCAGAACCGGGGCCGCAGGGCTTGGATAGAGTATGGTTTCTGTTTTCTGATAATCCCGGTCAGGAGTTAAGACCCTTGCATCGTATAGCCTCAGGGGGCGAGTTATCGCGGTTAGCCTTAGCCCTTAAGGTGGTTCTGGTGGCCCAGCTAGAGGCTCAGGTTTTTGTCTTTGATGAGATTGACGCTGGTATGTCAGGTTATGCCATTGAGCAAATAGCGGCTAGGATTGCAGCCTTATCAAACGAGCGTCAGGTTCTGCTGGTTACTCATGCTCCGGTGGTTGCCGCTTATGCTGATCATCACTTTGTCATTAGTAAAGAAAGCAGTGCAGATACTACCTATACTTCGGTTTTAGAATTGGCACCAGAGCAGATAGTGGAACAACTAGTCCACATGATGGGAGAAGGACATGCCCCAGCCTCCGCCTTAAAATATGCGCAGGAATTACGGCAAGCTGCCCTCGCTGCTCGTAAGTTAATTAGCTAAGTTTGTTTACCCTTATAGTTAATAAGTTTTTAAGTGTCAAACCGTTTTTAGCTGTTAAAAATTTTTACTCGGATAGAAGCAGGAGCCAGCGGTTAAATTAATCCTACCTTTAGCGGTAGGAGGTCCTCATATGACGCGTTGGCGTTCTTGGTTAGGTATTATTCTCTCCTTGGCCATTCTGGCCATTGTTTTGTATCCACCAGTGAGACAGATAATTAGTTTGCAAGAGATTCAAAATTTGGTGGTAGGAGAAGAACAGGTAATTACAGGTTTACCCATGTCTAAATGGCCTAATATGCAAGTGCGGGTCAATACTAGCTCCAATGCTGCAGAGCCGGCGGTGGTGGTGCAGCCAGGACGTAAGGGCATTACAATCCGGGCCTTAAATCCGGGCTCAGCTCGTGTGCAACTCTCTGCTTTTGGCTATATCCCGATCAAGAAATTCGAGGTGGTGACTGCTCCGCGTCGTCGGGTAGTGGTCGGTGGCCAATCCGTAGGCATTATTCTTCAATCACGGGGTATTATGGTGGTAGGTTTTGCTACCATTAAAAGTACGGGTAATCTAGTTTCACCAGCTCGCTTGGCGGGTTTGGAACCAGGTGATGTTATTAGCCAAGTCAATGGGCAGGTGGTGGAAAACGAGAACCAGTTAGCTGCCCTGATCGATCAAGCTGGGCGCCAGCAAACTCCAGTCAACTTGACAATAAAAAGAGAGGGTGCTACCCGCCAGGTCCTGATAAGTCCGGTTTACTGTCCGGAAACCGCACGCTATCGCATTGGTCTTTACGTTCGAGATGGAGTGGCGGGGGTAGGAACTATGTCATTTGTCGATCCGGAAACCGGAAATTATGCGGCCTTGGGCCATGTTATTCTCGATGCCGACACCCGGCAACAGATTGAGGTTGGTAATGGTCAGTTAGTTGAAGCTTTAGTGCAAACTGTGCAACCTGGAAGACCGGGGATGCCAGGTGAGAAAATTGGTATTTTTAAGTTGGGGAGTAATCTAACCGGTGATGTCAAATCTAACACCTTCTTTGGTGTTTACGGCCACCTGAGCCGAGGGATTGTTAATCCCCTATATCCGCAACCCTTAGAAGTAGCTTACGCACATCAGGTACAAGTCGGTCCCGCTCAAATCCTAACCGTTTTGGGCGGTGACGAGATCCAGCAGTTTGAGGTGATGATCGAAAAAATCTATCTGCATCGCAATGCCGGCAAATCCATGGTTATCCGCGTAGTTGACCCGCGTCTGTTAGCAGTGGCGGGAGGAATAGTCCAGGGTATGAGTGGCAGTCCGATTATTCAGAATAACCGCATAGTGGGGGCGGTTACCCATGTATTTTTACAAGACCCAGAACGAGGTTATGGAGTATTTATGGACAATATGCTCAATGAGATTAACCAAATTAAAACGAATTCTATGATCTACCAAAAAATACCAAAATATGCGGTGATGTAAGCTGTCGATTGATCAGTAATAACCATAAAATGGTATTGATTTATAGTTCCATAACCGGCAAAACTCAGCAAATAAATAGGATAGTGTTTATATCTGTAAGATATTAGGACTTTTTCTTGCAAGGGTCGAGAAGGATTTCGTAGGGGGGCGTCGAAAATTCTAATTTAGCTAACAAGCTAGTTTTGCATAAATTGAGGGGGGTAGTCATGGTTAGTTTTGGTGAGCCGACAAGGGTTTTAATAGCCGACGATAACCGAGAGTTTTGTAGAATTCTTCGCGAGTATTTTTCCGGCAACCCCGATTTTGAATTAATCGATGTATGTGCTAATGGATTAGAAGCACTTGACGTACTAGGTAAAAAGACTGTGGATGTCCTTATTCTTGATCTGATTATGCCTTATATGGATGGTATTGGGGTACTCGAGAAAATGTCGGACATGAAGTTGGACAAGCGTCCTAAGGTAATAATTCTTACCGCCTTTGGTCAAGAGAATATTACCCAAAAAGCAGTTCAACTTGGAGCCGATTATTATATTCTCAAACCATTCAATCTACAAATTCTTGGTGACCGTGTCAAACAGGTTGTTAGAGAAAAAAATGATGCTCCGCCACGTCCGATGCCTATTACTAAGCGGGACTTAGAGATGGAAGTTACTCGTATAATTCATGAAATTGGTGTTCCTGCCCATGTCAAAGGCTACCAGTATTTGCGTGATGCCATTATGCTGGTAGTAGAAGAGGTTAATTATCTCGGAGCAGTGACCAAAGAGTTGTATCCCGCGATTGCTGATAAGTACGATACCACCCCCTCGCGAGTGGAACGGGCTATTCGCCATGCTATTGAATTAGCCTGGGATCGTGGTGATATTGAGAAAATAAATAAGTTCTTTGGTTATACGGTCAATGGTGAGCGGGGCAAACCAACTAATTCTGAATTTATTGCTATAATCGCTGATAAGCTGCGCCTGGAAACCAAAGTCTCCTAATAGTGATTAATAATTCGAAAATCGATAGTAATTTATTTTAAGGGTGCTGTATGGCATCCCTTATTTTTTGCCAGTTTAGCCTAATACGGTTGATTATGTTAATATGGTTTTGGGTTGGCTTTCTAACTGGGGAAGTCTTTTGGGAACGGGAGTTTCAGATATGAAATTACAAGGTAAGGCTAAAGCTGATCATCGCACGAAAGATCTAACCAAACGGCTCCGTAAGGGAGAAATTGCAGTAATAGATCATGATGATATTGATGAAGTGGCTGCGGAATCATTGTTAGAAATAAAGCCCTTAGCCATTATCAATGTTGGGGAATCAATTACCGGATCGTACCCCACCCGTGGGGTGTTAAAACTAATTCGGGCGGGGATACCGGTTATCGATCAAGTGGGAGCCGAGATTTTTGATTTTGTTCGTGACGGTGCGATAATAGAAATTCATGATGCTGATATCTATTTACATGGTGAAATTGTAGCTCGGGGTCAGGTGTTGACCCGTGAGATGATAG
>JBLNAS010000053.1:0-2888 GCA_050259475.1 Methylocystaceae bacterium | reverse complement strand
ACTTCATTACAATATAACTTAAGGTATAAACAACTACCATGATAATACCGGCTATAAGCCCTGATGCCTGCCCCGACACTAGTGGCATACTTAATATAGCGATAATCAAGCACAATAAAACCAATATAGAGGTATAGGGATAACCCCAAAGTTGACACTTTCCATCCGGAGGACAACCATTGCTTTTACGATAGTGTAGGTGAGTAGCCATAATAACAGCATAAGTAAAAAGGACTGCGAAGCCTCCGGAACTTATCAAAAACAGATAAACCCTGGGCAGCAAAAGACCAAAACCCAGTCCTAAAAGCATAGCAATACCTGAAAATAGTATTCCTCGATATGGAATATCCTTTTTATCTTTTAACCAGTTAGGAGCTAGACCTTCATTAGCCAGCGAACGCATCATTCTGCCCAGCCCAAACATAGCTGCCAGCATGGTAGAGAGTATGGCGGTTATCAATATCAGATTAATAGCAGTACCTGCCCATCCAATTCCCCGCCTATTAAGAGCGGCTACGAAGGGACTCATATTTTCGTTGATATCTGCGGTAGGAATGAGGGGGAGAAGCACAGCGATCGAAATGATATAAAGTCCAACCAAGCTTAAAACTGTATAACGGATGGCTTTAGGAACTGTTTCTTTGGGATGTTTCGCTTCTGAAGCAGCTAATCCAATTATTTCAAAGCCGGCATAAGCAAACATCACGATCAGCATACTTCCGGCAAGGCCTTTAATGCCTCCCGGCATCAGGGGCTCATTGACCAGATCTCCAATTCCGATTGTGAAGTTACCTGGAAATAAGCCAACAATTAATAATATTGCTATCATGATAAAAGAAGCGATGGCTAATAACTTTACAGCGGCAAGACCGCTTTCCAGCTTGCTTAGTTTATCAGCTCCTAAGAGATTAAGCAGCGTAACACCAATGATAATGATACTCCCTAGTAAGGATATGGAGATACTAGGGAAAGAGCCACGAACCAGTATTGATATGGCAGTGGCTTCACTGGACATAGCTAAAACCATTCCTGTCCAATATACCCATCCCACAACGAATCCAGTTCCCTGTCCAAAAGCCTGGGCCGCAAAGGTGCGAAAGGAGCCGGTATCGGGATTTGCTACCGTCATTTCGGATAGAGCAAAAAGGATAAAATAAACCAGTACTCCCCCCAAGATATACGATATTAAAATAGATGGCCCGGCGGCATGAATCGCTACCGAAGATCCGAGAAAAAAGGATCCTCCGATTACGGTTCCTAATGCCATCATGGTGAGCTGCCAGGCGGACAGCCCTTGATCTGCTTTCTTCATAATCCATCTCCACACAAAGCATCCCAATAAACAGATTACAAAAATGAATTTTTACATTTATTTATTGTCCCTTAAGTTGCGAAATAAATTCTTTTAAAGAACGGCGGCAAATCTTTAACCCGGTCAGTCAGAAATGGTCACGAAAAAATAAGTGGGGGATCATTATATCCGAAATGATAAGGCCAAAGTAAAATAAAGTCCTTGGTCTTGCCTACTGGCAAAACCAAGGACTAAATGATTTGGTATCGGTTAATATGGAAAAGTATGATCGGGCAAAAGCAAGCAGCCCTTACATTCCTTGGGCTTTTTAGGTTGTCTTTTGCATGATGGCTTTAGAAATATGCTCATGAATATAGGGAGAAACCTCGTCAGGTGAAATGTTTAAAGCTAAGGCAAATTCTTCGTATAATTGTTTTTCCGCAGTATTCATAATGTCTTCATCGGTCTTGGTTAGCTTTTTACCAATGACAGATTTTGCCTCTTTCTCTAGATGTAGCGTTTTAATAATTTTAAACCATTCTTCGCTTTCTCCGGTTTTAAGTGCAGCTTTAAAATTATTTACTCTTTCTCTCTCATCATCTATCCAAATGGTTTCCTGCTCTGGTATAGACGCTAATAATGATGCGACAGCATCTTTGGTGATAATGGCTCTCATTACGACTTTTGTATTATTCACCGGGATCATAATGGTCATATTATTGCTGAAAACAGGGTGCAAAACATAGTATTCGGTTTCATTATCACTGGTATACTCATTTTTACTAATGTCGGTAATCTGGCATACTCCAGTTGAACCGTAAACAACATAATCATTTACTTTGAACATAAACACCCTCCTTGCTTCAGAATTTTAAACATAAATAGAGTACAAAAAAAGGCGGTTTCGACAACTGAAGCTGCATCATCGAAACCACACCCCACTTTTATTATTATACCAAAAAACCATTATTTGTGTTGTAGCTTCTTTTAACCAATCAAAGTAGATCAAAACAACCTAACCCAGAATGTGCAGATTGAGGATAAAGATGTAAATCCATTAAGAATAATAATGGGCTCCAAACCGTGTAGCGTTTAATCTTTGGTGAATACAATGGTGGTCTGAGCTATATTGCGAGCTAGTTGGAAGGCGGCCTTGGCACTTCCGGGATTAGTAGGTAGGGAAAGTTGCAGCCAGGAATTATTCTTTAGGGGCACCAAGGCATATACTGCTTGTTGTGATGAGCTTTTGAAGCTAGCAGCCGGCTGAGTTAAACTGATTAGCATGACACGGCCTTGACCATACACCCCGAAAATGTCTTCCTGCTGTAGGGTCTGACTGTGGTTGGGTAGGTAATTACCACCGATGAGTTCCATATTTCCCTGGATCTGCCCACGCTGGTCTAGCAGCGTCAACTGCCCAGAAGTGGCTTTCAGCTTCCATCCTAGGGGCAAGCCGGTAATTAGATTAAAGTCCCCTAGCAATTCATGATTATCATAAGTAAAACCCTGGACTGGAGCAATTAAGGGTCCATCCTCACGGGCGGTGACCAACCAGGTTGGCCGATTACCGATGGCAACTTGATTAGATACGGTAAGT
>JBLNAS010000052.1:0-7173 GCA_050259475.1 Methylocystaceae bacterium | reverse complement strand
GGTAATATCAGGGTGAAATGTGCTGATATGCTCGGACCATTATTAGCTGGTCAGCGGATGGATGATGACACGTTTTTGTATTTGTGGCACCATGCTGACCTACTGGACCTGGCAGCCGTTGCTAATACCTTACGTGACCAGCGATTTCCAGATAAAGTGGTAACCTTTATTGTTGACCGCAATATCAATTACACCAATGTCTGTACTTGCCGTTGCCGCTTTTGTGCGTTTTATCGTGATAAGTCTGCTCCCGATGCTTATATTATTGATCGGCCGGAGCTATATGCCAAAATCGAGGAAGCTATTAGCTTGGGTGCGACTCAGCTTATGATTCAGGGAGGACTACATCCGGATTTAAATATTGATTTTTTCACCTCCATGTTTAGTGACATTAAAGCTCGGTATGAGATAACCATTCACTCCTTGACTGCTCCGGAGGTAGTGAATATCGCCAAAGTATCAGGGATAAGTGTACATGAAACCTTAGAAAGGCTAAAAAAAGCTGGCTTAGCTTCACTGCCGGGTGGAGGTGCTGAGGTGTTATCTGATCGGGTACGAAGCCATATCAGCCCTCGTAAAATAAAGAGCCAAGAATGGCTAGATGTGATGGAGACTGCCCATAAAGTAGGATTGTCCACCACGGCTACTATGATGATGGGTAGTATTGATACTATTGAAGATCGACTAGAGCATCTGCGCCAAATACGCTTTTTGCAGGATCGTACCGGTGGCTTTCGGGCTTTTATAGCTTGGACCTACCAACCGGGTAATACAGAGTTAGGCGGCCGTAAAACTGATAGCCTGGAATATTTAAGGTTTATTGCCCTTAGTCGATTGTATTTGGACAACTTTGACCATATCCAAGGCTCCTGGGTGACTCAAGGCAAGCAAATCGGGCAATTATCGCTATATTTTGGCGCTGATGATTTGGGTAGTGTAATGTTAGAAGAGAATGTGGTAAAGGCGGCTGGTACCACAAATGAGATTTCTTTAGCCGACATGATAGAGACAATTACCGGCACCGGACATCGGGCAGCCCAGCGCGATAGTACTTACCGACACCTGCGGTATTTTGAACCTGTTGCAAGGGAGCATACATAAATGACGAACGAAATAGTCAATGCTGATATTGCCTTAATTGGAGGCTCCAGCACTTTAAGTATTCAATTTCCCCAGGAATTGAAGCATCCGGATGTGGAGGTTGAGGCAACGGGGGTGGTTTATTCCACGCCTTATGGGGATTCTCCTCCCTTTACAATTTTTACTGTTAATAATGGTAAAAGCGTTAAGCGGGTTTTGACCTGCCGGATGCATGGTTGGCGACAGGGAGTAAGTCGACGCGATGCCTCGCGCCAGATATTCTTTGTGTTCCGAGCGGCTGGAGTCAAACGAGTGCTGGCTGAAGGCGGCGTAGGCTCAATATCTCGATTGCTTAAACCACGAGATATTATAATACCCGATGACTATATTGATGGCTCTCTCCGCAGCGATGTGGGACTAGATGATAATTATTTACTGGTGATGCGTGACCCCATGTGCCGAGAGATGACAGATATTCTTACCAGCCATTCCGAACAGGTCGGTAAAAAGCGTGTCTTTGATCGCGGGGTCTATGTCGTGACTGATGGACGCCATTTCGAATCAGCTGCCGAAGTGAGCAGCTATCGGATGGCAGGCGGTGATGTCATCGGCCAAAGCCTTACTCCGGAAGTTTATTTAGCCCGCGAGATAGGAGCCTGCTTCGCCGGTATTTATCAGGTGGTTAATTATGCGGAAGGGGTAATAAAACCTTGGGAGCATGAGGAGTTAAGCGATATCTTTTATAATGAAAGTCTATCGATGGGTCAAATACTGATCAATACTATTCAAGCGCTACCTACAGATAAATCTTGTACCTGCGCTCAAATGCGAAAAGAAACCTTACTCAAAGATATATATAAGTAAGCTTTACCTAGGTAAATCAAGGAGGGATTAATCAATGCCGAGTCAAAAAAGTAACAAAGGAAGTTATATATTCTGGGGGATTATTGCTCTAATTTTGTTGGTTGGAGGCAGCCTTTCACGCATGTATGTTGACTGGCTATGGTTTAAGAGTATCAACCTGGGTTCGGTTTTTACTATTACTCTAATCAGTAAACTAGCAGTAGGTTTTATTGGCTTTTTGTTAGCTTTTCTTTTTGTCTGGTTTAATCTTAACCTGACACGGCGCAATACTCACAGCAAACAAAATACCTCCCACCAAGGTGATGATGGGGTAATTTATCTAAACCAAGAAGTGTCATCCCCCTGGCAAAACCTTCTTAATCATCCCTTCACTAAATGGGTTTTCGTAGCGGTAGCAGCCATGCTGGCACTATTAGTTAATGGCAATATGAGTTCCAAATGGATTATCGTACAGCAGTATCTTAACCAAGTGCCATTTGGAGTGAAAGATCCGATATTTGGGCATGACCTGGCATTTTACTTCTTTAATCTACCGTTATTTGAGATGATCTATGGATACCTTCTAGGCTTGCTATTATTGACCATTATTGCCGTTGGTATAGTCTATCTAATCACAGTTTCGGTGGAACTTTTTTTCATGGAGTGGGAGAATGTAACCTTTGCCACAAAACATCTGGGAGTTTTAATTGCTTTCGTTATGGGTATCGTGGCTATTGGCTATCGCTTGCATGCCTATAGTATTCTATACTCACCAACCGGGGTGGTTTATGGGGCAGGTTACACTGATATTCATGCTAAGCTCATGGGCTACCGAATCTTGTTTTTTATTGCCCTGATCGTAGCGCTAGCCATTCTGGTAAATCTGATCATTCGCCGGGTACGTTGGATACTTTATGCTTTGGGCGCCTGGCTGGTCTTTGCTATCGTTCTCAATGGGTTTATCCCTTTTGTAATGCAGAAATTGGTCGTAGCTCCCAACGAATATAATCAGGAAAAACCTTATATCCAGAATGCTATCAAATTCACCCGTCAGGCTTATAACCTAGATAAAATCAGCAGCCGAGATTTTAATGTCGACTATAAGCTGACGGCTTCTGATCTGGACAAAAATAAACTGACGGTCAAGAATATCCGACTTTGGGATTGGCAGCCTTTGCGTACTACCTATCGCCAGATTCAAGAGATACGGCCTTACTATCTTTTCAATGATGTTGATGTCGATCGTTACCAGATTAATGGAGAAAGTCGGCAAGTTATGCTGGCAGCCCGGGAACTCGATCCGAGTGGTCTACCCGAGAACGCTAAAACCTGGGTAAGTATGCGAATGCAATATACTCACGGTTATGGACTAGCTCTAAGCCCAGTCAATGAAGTAGCCCAGGAGGGACTGCCGAATCTGTTTATCAAAGACGTTCCACCGCGTTTTACTACTGATCTTAAAGTGAATAATCCTGCTATTTATTACGGAGAGGTTAATAACGATTATGTGGTAGTCAAAACTAAAACCAAGGAGTTTGACTATCCATCAGGTAGCGAAAATGTCTATAGCACTTACCAGGCTGACAGTGGGGTCAGGGTGGGCAGCTTTATCAATCGCCTGGTTTTTGCCTTTGTATTTAAAGATTATAAGATGCTAATATCGAACCAGATAAATGCTGATAGTCGGGTACTCCTGAATCGCAATATCCACTATATGGTGGAACGTATTGCCCCTTTCCTGTCCTATGATGAGGACCCTTATCTCGTAATCGCTGATGAAAAAATGTACTGGATGCAGGATGCTTATACGGTATCCAGCCGTTATCCTTATTCCGAACCGTTCGATGAACGAGGAGCAAATTATATCCGTAATTCGGTCAAGGTGGTAATTGATGCTTATACTGGGCAGCCGACTTTCTATGTGGCTGACGAGACTGATCCGATAATTAAAGCCATGGGGGGAACTTTTTCCAAACTGTTCAAACCGATGGAAAGTATGCCGACCGCATTAAAGTCACATGTTCGCTATCCGGAAGATTTGTTTAAGGTGCAGACCCAGATGTTGACAACCTTTCATATGCTAGATCCGCAGGTTTTCTATTATAAAGAAGACAAGTGGAGTATTCCGCAGGAGATATTTGGCGATAAGGCAGCTACTATGGAGCCTTATTACACCATTATGAAGCTGCCGGATGCCGTGAAAGAGGAGTACATTCTCATGCGTCCCTTTACTCCTAACACCAAACAGAATATGGTAGCCTGGCTGGCTGCCCGTTCGGATGGTGAGAACTACGGCAAATTACAGCTTTACCTCTTCCCCAAACAAGAATTAATATTCGGACCCATGCAAATTGAGTCAAGAGTAAACCAGGATTCAGAAATATCCCAAGCATTGACACTTTGGAATCAAAAAGGAAGTAGTATCTTCCGTGGTAATCTGCTGGTAATTCCTATAGAGAATTCCATCCTCTATGTGGAGCCCTTGTATTTACAGGCCGCGCAAAGTCAGTTGCCGGAATTAAAGCGGATCATTGCCGTCTATGGTGACAAAGTGGTAATGGAACCAACTTTAGATGCTGCACTTAAGAGGCTATTCGGTGAGAGTGAGTATACACCCCCAGCGACAGAGACACCATCGCTACCAGGTGCCCCGTTACCTACGGTCACAGTTAATAGCCTGATTACACAAGCTCAGCAGTATTACACTCAAGCTGACGCCGCTCTACGAGCAGGTGACTTTACCGGTTATGGTGAAGCCCAAGCTAAGCTGAGGGCTACTCTGGAAAGATTAGTATCATTGAGTAAGCAAACACCGGTAACTCAGTAATAATACTTGCCGCGAAGAAATACTTGTCATTGTAGTTAAACTTATTGTCATCGCGAGCGACTAGGGAGCGCGGTCCGATCCGGTCTCCTTGTTTCAAGACCTATATTAGCGGAATCGGATTGCTCGGCGGCATCCGCAGGACTCTTAACGGTCGCTCGTAGTGACAAAATTATCTAGTAGTCTATCCACCACCCAATAATGCTGGGGAGGGTCACCTTCATGAGTACAATTATTTGCTTGGGGGATTCTCTGACCTGGGGATACCCTTATGGGCCGGAAGTTTCCTGGGTTAATCTTATTCCCGAATTATATAACTTGGAAGCTATTAATCGCGGGATTAACGGTAATACCACCGGTGAAATGCTGGAGCGTTTTGATCGCCATGTCCTACAAAAAAAACCGAAATATGTGATTATCACTGGAGGGGCTAATGACGTTTTTTGGCGCGAATCGGTGGATGCTATTATTTATAACTACCAGCAAATGCTGCAGCAAGCTGAACAGTCGGGGATAAAGGTCATTATTGGATTAACACCGCCAGTTGATGATCCGGAGATGGAAGCGCGGCTTAAAATGGTACGTACTCGCTTACTTGAATTAGCTCAGATAAAGGAATTGCAGGTTATTGATTTTACCCCGCCATTTTACGAAGCCGATGGTTCGGTTAACGGTAAACTGTTTTTAGATGGGGCCCATCCATCGCGTCAGGGATACCTATTGATGGGCAAATGTTTGCCTACTAAAATTGCATAACCCATAAAAGAAAAATGCCTCCCCAATTAGGGAGGCTATATTTTTATGTGAATGGGAGGGGGGGATATTGCTAAAAGTACTTTCTGTCATTATTGACAGAAATGTTTGACTATTGTTGATTGGCTATATTATAGCAACTAACCTGATTGTCCGCAAGTAAACATTCCATAATGTCGATTTATTTGTCATGAGAGCTTGAAATGGTGTTGTATATTGTTATTTATACACGAAATAAACGCACAATATTCTTAAAAGGGTATGGGAACTTCTTCCGGTAAACAAGGAAGTATCATTAATTCTACCTCTGGTTGGCCTGGATGCCAGAGCTTAACTGCTACTGGTTCATTAGCATCCCGAGCATCACTGTAGCGAGCACAGATACGAGCGGCGATGTTTAACACTTCATCGGTCGGTATTTGAGCAAACGTACGAACTAGTGCTGTGGGTCCTGGCTGTATACTAACTTTAAGTAAATAGTCATCTGACCTCGCCAGTTCTTCTATGGCCAAATTCTCTTCCATTTTACGACCTACTACCAAAAGGTCATCACCTAACCAGAAATGTCTTCCTTGTCGCAGTACATACATATCATCAACTTCAGAAGATGGTTTTGCTTTTAATAGCTGGCGCAGTCGGTTGCTAAAACTCTCCTGAGTAAGCAAGCACCCTCCAGCCGGTGAAGGATAATCGGTAATCCCTAATTCGTTAGCAAGTCGCATTTGCATTTCTCGGGAACGTCCACTAATGGCAAGTAACTGTTCACGGTCAACCCAACCTTCGATTTCTGGCACCGTGGGAGGCAGCAATTTAGCAGAGAGCGGCCGTAGTATTAGATCGCGATAACCAGAATGTTTAGCTACCGCGTCTAAGGAGGACCTATTTTGGCTCATTGGACGTTGACCGAGTACCTCGCCAGTAATAATAAACTCAGCACCAATTTCAGCCATATATCTCCCCGCATTAGTAATCATAAAGGCGTGGCAATCTATACAGGGGTTCATATTCTTGCCGTAGCCGTAGCGTGGATTTTTTAGTACATCCAGGTAGGGTTCCGAGATATCAAGCGATACTAACTTAAGATCCAAACTTTTTGCTGCTAATTCCATAGCTGGGGTAGTACCAAAAAATGGAGTACAGAAGTTAATCATGATTACCTCTATACCCTGTAGAGCTACTAGTTTAGAGGCTAATTGTGAATCCAGTCCACCGGAAAAGAGACTAACGGCTTTCATATTTTCATCTCCCGTTCTAACTCTAAAAATTCTTCCACATCAATAACTGGTATGCCATGTTGTTTTAACAGGCTGACCAAAACTCCATCTCCTGGCACTAATTGCCCAGTGAAACTACCATCATATATGGTATTTACTCCACAGGAGGGGCTACGGGATTGCAAAACAATCATTTCAATAGCTGTATTGGCTTTAATCATTTCAAGGGTGGCTAAGGCCCCCTCTTTAAACTGTTCGGTTACCTCAACCCCACTAACTGTAATCACGCGAGCAGTTCCTGACCACACGCCTTGACCACCGCCATAGCCTATGATCTCGGCTGCCTCACGAGGACACCCCAGGGTAGTTATGATTTCCGGGCAGACTAAAATCGCACGGTTATCAATCGATAGTTCTCGACAAGCTTTTCGCAGGTTGTTTCCGCCATTATATTTACAG
>JBLNAS010000051.1:0-6275 GCA_050259475.1 Methylocystaceae bacterium | reverse complement strand
GCATGAACGCTTTATCAAACATATGTTAGCGGGTGCCTTTGGGGTTGACTTGGTAGTGCTGGTTATTGCTGCGGATGAAGGGGTTATGCCCCAGACCCGTGAACATGTCGACATTATAGAGTTGCTGGGGATTAAAAAGGGCATTGTGGTGCTGACTAAACGAGATTTGGTTGACGAGGAATGGCTGCTTCTGGTGGAAGATGAAGTCAAGCAATACCTCAGCAAAACTATTTTAAAAGCCGCACCAATTGTAGCGGTATCCTCGACCACCCGCGAGGGGTTACCTGAACTTATGCAAATATTGGATGAGATGTCGGGTACCGTAGAAGAAAAGCCAGCCTTTGGCCAGGTGCGGCTACCCATTGATCGCGTATTTAAGGTAGTTGGGTTTGGCACGGTTATCACCGGCACCTTGTGGTCGGGAACGCTTAAGGTCGGTGATACCTTAGAAATACTACCGACCGGTAGTAAAGTGCGGGTACGCAATCTAGAAGTTCATAAGGAGAAGGTCGATACCGCGATGGCAGGACAGCGGGTAGCGGTAAATCTGCAGGGCATAGAAGCTGGTGACCTGGAGCGGGGTTATGTCTTAACTACCCCCGGTTTTATAACTCCGACTTTTCGTATTGATACTGCCTTACGGCTCTTATCCTCCAGTCCTTGGACCTTACGGAACTGGCACCGTATTCGCTTCCACCTCGGTACTGATGAGTGCCTGGGGCGGGTGGTATTACTGGATCGGGATGAGCTTAATGCTGGCGAAGAGGCCTATGCCCAGATTATTCTGGAGCGCCCGATCGTTGCTAATAAGCATGACCGGTTTGTAGTGCGCTTTTATTCACCGGTAACCACTATTGGTGGTGGTACGGTTATTGATGCGCATCCTCCGAAACAGAAGCGCTTTAAAGAAGAAGTATTAAAGGAGTTAGCGATAAAAGAGGAAGGCAGTACCGAAGAAATGCTGCTTAATGAACTCGATCGCCGCTCTGAACGCCCACTGGCGGTAGCGGAGCTAGCTAAGATTTTGGGTCAGGGTGAGGACATGTTATTGCCGGTGCTGGCGGATTTATTGGCCAAGGGAGAAGTTAGAGAGCTGAAGCTGGAGGGCAAGGCCTTCTATTTATCTGCCTTTGCGCTGGAACAGTTGTTATCAAGTTTGTTAATGAGCATGGAAGCCTACCAGCGTAAATATCATTTGCGCAGCGGCTATAGTAAGGAAGAATTGCGCAGCCGTTATTTTAATGATTTCCCGGTTAAACAGTTTAATATGTTGCTTGCCCAATTGGAGGCAGAAGGGCGGTTACAAGTCAAAGGCAGCACCATAAGTTTACCGGGCTTTCTACCAGCCCTCAATCCGGAAGAAGAAAGACTGGTAACTCTCGCCCTGTCTAGTCTAAATCGGGATATGCTGTCTCCACCGTTCTGGTCGGAAGTAGCCGCTGAGCTAAAAGTATCGGGGGAAAGCTGGGAGGAAATTACCGCCTATCTAACAGAAACTGAGCAGTTGACCAAGTTGGCCGACGACATGTATTTTACGGCGACGGCGATGGACAAAACCCGCAGTATCTTAAGGGATTATTTTACTGAGAACAAGGAGTTGTCATTGTCGGTAGCTCGGGACTTGTTTGGTAATTCCCGGAAGTATGCTCTGCCGATTCTGGAATACTATGATCGACTAAAACTAACTCGGCGTTTGGGCGATAACCGGGTGCAAGCTGGGAAACTGTAACCAAGTAGGTTTTACATTAGCTGGTTATGGCTAATAAAAGAGATATATTATTCGGTTTATAGATAAGTGGGTTAGTAGTAAACATGAGAATTAGGTGGTAAATCTAGGCTAGAATTATTAAATCTACCGTCTCAAACCAAGCCAGAAGTAGCGGTAAGACCACTTTACCGCAGGTTGTAGGATTGGACGGGGGATAATTGCAGCAAAAAGGGGAGGCTACACCGGCAATTGGTATCAGAATACAATTTAATTTTGAAACGTATTATGGCATAATGGAAGGCGACAAGTCTTCCATTATGTATTTTTTAGCACAATTTGTAGAAAGGGGAGTATGGAATGACAAAGAACAAAAAAGTTGCCTTGGTAGTACTGATGATTTTCCTGGTCGGAATTGTAGCAGGGTGTGGCGGTAGCAAGACCGGGGACACCAGCAAAGCCGGCGACGACACCATCAAAGTGGGAGTAATCTTTGAGTTATCTGGAGCTTTAGCCAGTTATGGCACCAGTGATAAAAATGGGGTAATGCTCGCTATTGATGAAATCAATGCTGCCGGTGGTATTAATGGGAAGAAAGTGGAACCCATAGTGGTTGACACCAAATCTGACCCCGCCGAAGCCACCAATGTCGCTGCCAAATTAGTTGATCAAAAGGTAGTCGTAATCTTTGGCCCCGCCACTTCGGGTGCGACCAAAGCAATTGCTCCGATTGCTACTCGAGCCAATATCCCGGTTATCAGTCCTTCAGCCACGGCTGATGATGTAACCGTAGCTAATGGGAAGGTCAGAGAGTTCATGTTTAGAACGTGTTTTATCGATTCTTTCCAGGGACTCCTGGCGGCTAACTTTGCCTATCAAGAATTAGGTATTAAGAATGCAGCTATTATGACAGATAACTCCAATGACTACTCAAAAGGTCTGGCAAAGAGCTTTGAAGTGCAATTCAAAAAGCTGGGCGGAAGTATAGTAGCTAATGAAGGTTATGTCAAAGGTGACCGCGATTTTTCTCCTACTTTAACCAAGATTAAGTCTAAGAATCCGGGATTTATATACAATCCAGGTTATTATGAAGAAGTAGCTCCTGCCGTTAAACAGGCTCGCGAATTAGGTATCACCGTACCGATCGCCGGTGGTGACGGATGGGGAGCTCCGCAGCTGCTGGAGACTGCTGGTAAGGACGCGCTCAATAACACATTCTTTACCAGTGGCTATTTTGCACAGGATCAGGATCCTGCGGTAGTAAAGTTCAACGCCGATTATAAGAAAAAGTTCAATGTTGAGCCTGATCAGTTTGCTGCTCTCGGATATGATGTCGCCAAACTGTGGGCAGATGCAGTTAACCGGGCTGGAGATGCTGAGGGAGTTAAGGTTGCCAAGGCCCTGGCTGAAACCAAAGGCTTTGTTGGTGTAACCGGCAAAATGACCATTGATGCTAATCATAATATGTCAAAGACAGGTCTTATTTTAGAATACAAAGACGGAGTTCAGACACTGAAAACTAAGATACAGCCTCAATAACGTAGGTAAACATTAAATCCAACATAAGGCAAAAAGAAGGGGGGCAACCCCCCTTCTTTTTAAGCCTAGTTAATTGGCTAGCTGTTTACTAAGCTGACGGGCGTGGGATTTAAGTGGGGTGCATAAATGTTTGATTTTCTACAACAAATGGTTAATGGAATTTCATTAGGAGCTATCTATGCCTTGATCGCCCTGGGCTACACCATGGTCTATGGAATTATCAAGCTTATTAACTTTGCGCATGGCGACATAATGATGGTCGGATCTTATGTAGGGCTCTTTTCCATTACCCTGCTGCATGGGAACATCCTGATAGCTCTTATATTTGCGATGGTTGCTTGCGCGATCCTCGGGGTAGTGATTGAGCGGCTGGCTTATCGCCCCTTGCGGGGCGCTAGCCGAATTGCAGCCCTTATTACAGCTATTGGCATATCCTTGTTTTTGGAATACGTGATGATATTCTTTTTCACACCGCAGCAGCGTTCGTTTCCCAGTGGGGTAATGAAAGAGATTTCCTATCGACTATTTGACGGCAAGCTGATTATTAATAACCGACAGATATTTATTTTCGTCGGGACGATAATTTTGATGATTTTGCTGCAGTGGATTGTAAAAAGCACGCGGGCGGGTAAAGCGATGCGAGCGGTTTCACAAGATATGGAGGCCGCTACTTTGATGGGAGTAGATGTTAACCGTACCATTTCCTTTACCTTTGCCATCGGTTCGGCTTTAGCGGCAGCGGCAGGGGTTATGGTAGGTGTCTATTATAATTCTATCAATCCCCTGATGGGTATCATTCCGGGGCTGAAGGCATTTATTGCGGCAGTTCTGGGGGGTATTGGCATCATTCCCGGCGCCATGGTGGGTGGTTTTGTCTTAGGTATCTTAGAAGCCCTGGTAAGCGGCTATGGTAACAGCATGTTTCGTGATGCGGTGGCCTTTGGAGTACTCATACTAATACTGTTAATTAAGCCGACCGGTATCTTTGGTCGGGATTCCGGGGAGAAAGTGTAGGTGAGTGACCATGGCAGAAACTAAACGTAACTGGAAGCAGACCGTGATAAATATAGCAGTAGCCGCAGCCATTTTCACCCTATTTCAGGTGCTCATTACTGGAGGGCTGTTAAGTGGTTATCAGCAGATAAATCTCTTTATGATCTTGATAAATATTATTTTAGCGGTGAGTCTTAACCTGATTAACGGCTTTACCGGCCAATTCTCATTAGGCCACGCTGGCTTTATGTCCGTAGGAGCTTATGTTGCAGTTATTTTTACGACCTTGGCGGGACCGCTACCCTTTTGGATAGCATTACTGCTCGGTGCAACCGCGGCTGGGGTTATGGGTTTATTAATCGGGATTCCCACTTTACGTTTGCGGGGAGATTACTTGGCAATTGCTACCTTGGGATTGGGTGAGATAATCAAGGTAGTGTTGAATAACATTGATTATGTCGGGGGGGCGGCTGGTATAGCTGATATTCCTCCCCTCACTACTTGGCCGGTAATTTTCATTGCTACTGCGGCCACCGTAATTATAATCCAGAATTTTATCAACTCGAGCTATGGCCGAGCTTGTATTGCGGTACGTGAGGATGAAGTGGCAGCTGAGCTGATGGGTGTAGATACTACCCGCTATAAAATCGTGGCCTTTGCCATGGGGGCTTTTTTTGCTGGCTTGGCGGGAGCCCTTTATGCGCATTACTTCTTTGTCATCAAGCCGGATTTGTTCTCTTTCCTCAAATCCTTTGATATCCTGGTGATGGTGGTGCTAGGTGGTCTGGGGTCGACCAGTGGTGCGGTCTTGGCCGCCATTTTCCTAACCATCGTCTCGGCAGGACTGCAGAGCTTTCCTGAAGTTCGCATGATACTATATTCACTGGTCTTGATTGTCGTTATGATTTACCGACCCCAAGGATTGATGGGCAACCGCGAACTGACATCGCTATTGTTTAAAAGGATAAAGAGGTGAGAACCATGGCCCTGCTGGAAATCAACGATATTCATAAATCATTCGGAGGGCTGTCGGCAGTGGTGGGGGTCGATATGAAGCTCGTTTCGGGTGAGCTAGTCGGATTAATCGGTCCTAATGGCGCGGGCAAAACCACGGTATTTAATCTACTGACCGGGGTATATAAACCTAATGCGGGAGATATTCTGTTTAATGGCGAATCCATTGTCGGCCTAAAACCACATACTATCTGTGGTAAAGGGGTGGCACGTACCTTTCAGAATATACGGCTCTTTAGCCAACTTTCAGTATTAGACAACGTTCGTATCGCTTTTCATAAGGATGTGGGTTACAATATGCTCGCGGCAATTTTACGTACTCCGGCTTTTTGGCGGCAGGAGCAGGAAATTACCGAAAAGGCGTTGAATTTATTAAGTCTGATGGATTTAGGTCACCGTAGCCAGGAAATTGCGAGTGGGTTACCCTACGGTGAGCAACGTCGATTGGAAATTGCCCGGGCTTTAGCGACTAATCCCCGCTTACTTGTTTTAGATGAACCGGCTGCGGGGATGAATCCACAAGAGACCCATGACCTGACCGAATTGATTATGCGGCTGCGGGATGAATTTGATTTGACGGTTTTATTGATCGAGCACGATATGTCATTGGTAATGGGTGTTTGTGAGCGCTTATATGTGCTAAACTACGGGCAGATAATCGCCGAAGGGCTTCCCGGGGATATTCGCCAGAACCAACATGTTATTGAAGCTTATCTAGGCGAGGAGGTGGCTCCCGGTGCTTAAAGTCGAAGACATTTCCGTATATTACGGTGCTATACAAGCCATCAAACAGATATCATTGGAAGTAGAAGAAGGTGCCATCGTTACCCTGATCGGGACCAATGGTGCGGGTAAAACTACGACATTAAAGACCATTTCCGGTATTCTGAAGCCCAAAACCGGTAGGATAACTTTTAAGGGACAGGATATAACCCGCACCCCCGCCCAGCAGATTGTGGGATTGGGTATCTCTCAGGTGCCAGAAGGCCGCCGCGTATTTCCGGCGATGAGTGTCATGGAGAAC
>JBLNAS010000050.1:0-5459 GCA_050259475.1 Methylocystaceae bacterium | reverse complement strand
TTGCGACTAAGCTCCTTTATTTGGCACATCTCTTTGATATTTTGTGTATGGGCGACAATTTTTAGCTCATTATTCACCTCGTTATACAGGTAGAAAGAACCCATTTTACTACCAGTTAGCTCCATCCCCTGCTCCAGGGCAAAGTCAATTAGCTCTTTAAAAGAACTAAAAGGCTGTTGCAAGACCTCAACTAGTTTTAATAACCGATCATTATCTCGGCGCATTTCCTCTTCAGCGGCGATCTTTTCCGAAATATTACGTCCCGCTAAATAAAATAAACCATCGAAATAGGTGGCTTGCCACTCAATATAATTCCAGGTTACCCCGTCAAAACCGCAACGATTAACAAATCCGTCACCCTTACCATTATCTAAGACCCGCTTCATAGCCTCTCGGGTTGCCGCAATATCATCCGGATAAACAAATTCGGTAAAATGATACCCAGTTACCCCATCCGGCTTATCTCTCGCTTCTTTCATAATGGTCTGGTTTGCATACAGCAGGTGATAATTTTGATCTACTACACACATAAATTCAGATGCAACCATAAAGAAGGTCTTTAAAATATTCTCAGCCGTTTTTTGATCAGTGATATCACGAACTACCAGCCGAAACTTTATCGCGGGTACATTCTCAACTGGAACAATAATGGCGCGAAACCACCTCTTATCATCAGGAAGTATCGAATGGTACTCCAGGTTGGTCGGCTGCCCTGTCCTTTCTGCGTCCTGGCAGGATTTTAATAACTGAGCGACCAACTGTTTATCCGGCAGGAGCTGAGGGAGCTGAACGCCGATAATAGCCTCTCGAGGTAAAAATAGGAGTGCTTCATCCCCAGTATATAGGTTGTTTACCACCAGATGCTGATCCAATTCAAATATGATATCAAATAATGAGCTGACTAATCCGGAGTTCTGTTCACTGATTCTTTTCTCTTCGGTGACGTCATAGAACAAGGTAATTACATGACCTGGTTTTGGTGAATAAACGTAGCCCTGGTACCAGCAATCACGGTAAGGAGTATACTGTAAATATTCCTGAGCTTGGTCACTCTGGCCCACTAGAGCACAGAATGATATCCAATCCAAAAACTCTTTGCTGGCTGGCAAAAACTTACTCATGCCGAATCCTACTACGTCTTCATGAGTCAAACCTACAATTTTCTCGAAAGCCGGGTTAACCTCAACGAATTCTAAATCTACCGGTTCCTGAGCCGCATAAACCAGTTTAAACAAGACGTATCCTATCGGTGCATTATGTATGATTGTCTGATAGAAGCTTTCACCTTCCATACATCCTCCAAAAACTTTACTACTCTATATCTATTCCGCTTCGACATAATCTTATTTAATTCTAATTCATTTTGGCTGGTAATTTTTTATTATTTCTTGGAGAAAAGGGCAATTTTGTTACTATCACAGTTAATATTTTTAGTTGTTTTTAAATCCTATTCTTTTTAGCAAACCTTGAGCATTTTTATCAATAAAAGCAACTTTTCGCTGGCTTTCTGTCTACGCCCTATAATCACTTCTCCAATACAAGGCATAAAAAGTTGGGGAGCAAATTAAAATCTTTGTTCCCCAATAAATAACTTACGCCAGGTAGGGGCGGTTCGTCCCTTGCACCGTATTCTCTAATACTCAACGATAACTGATACACAGCAATCTTAATTAACTCCCACCGATGCCATGTACGACAATAACTATTTAATCTCGACTAGATTAAATTACGGCGTTGAGCCTCAAATTCCAGTTCATCACGAAAATCTGGATGAGTGACATTGATCATATTTTTGACTCGGCGACGGATCGATTGACCCTTAATTTGGGCTACACCCCATTCGGTAATAACATAATCAGCACAAGAACGAGGCGTCGTAACAATCCCGCCCGGGTTTATATGGGAAACTATCTTGGAGATAATTTGCCCTGGAGTTGCAGATGGTGCAGCAGTTGACTGGGTAGCAATGATGGATACTCCGCCTTTGGATTGAAAAGCTCCATCCACAAAATCTAATTGTCCTCCTGGATGAGTATACTGTTTATACCCTATAGATTCCGAACAAATCTGTCCGGTTAGATCCACCTGCAGACAGGCATTTATCGAAACTAGATTATCGTTTTTACCAATAATGTAAGGGTTATTTACAAAATCAACCGGATAAAATTCTATGCCCGGGTTATCATCAATCCAATCGTATAGTTTACGGCTGCCCATGGCGAAAGTGAAAATCGATTTATTGGGCATAAAATTTTTCCGGCGGTTCGTTACCACCTCGGCATCCCACAGATCCTTCATCGTATCACAAGCCATTTCCGAATGAATCCCTAGATCATGCAGATTCGCCTGCAAAAAGGCCTGGGCCACTGCATTAGGAATATCACCAATACCCAGCTGAATTGTGGAACCATCGTGAACAAATTCTGTACAATATTCCCCGATCTTCATTTCCACTGCGCCAAAACTAGTTGCGGGTAAAGTAGCCAGTTCCTGGTCAGCTTCCACGATGGCATCAATATCAGAAATATGTATATAATTCTGTCCGCGACTGCGCGGCACCTGCGAATTTACCTGGGCTAGAACCATATAACGGTCATCACCCTGCCGACGCTTGCGAGCTGCATTTAGGGCTATGGGTAAGCTAGCATCAGCACCGGTACCTAAACAGAAATAACCGTGACGGTCCATTGGTGTAACCATTATCATCGCTACCTGCATCGGCCTTATCCGCTCATCGGTATAAATCCGGGGCAGTTCAGTAAAACGATTGGGTGTCAGGGTAAAGTCACCGCTGATAACCTGGTCGCGGCTCACGATGGGATAGCCACAGTCGATTTGGATATTGTTTTCTCTACCCAGCTTATGCCATGTCATCTGCCGATAAAGGTCAACTATGGTACTTATAGATATTTCCTTGACTTCAGCTTCTCGCTCCACCAAAGCATTTACCAGGGTAACTGGAACCGAGACCGCTATCCCCGCCCAAACATCACTGTAATCCTTAATCATCGCTACTGCCTCAGAAGCAGCACAAAGCTTCTGCTGGTAGATTTCATGGTAGTCCAATATTGGGCACCCCCTGCTAGTAATATAATTGCTTGAGTTAGCTGTCAATTTTACCTTTTATCTTTCATTAAGTTTTAACGGTTAATCTTGTGTTTTCCCCCCATGGTGAACAATATAGACCTACTCCCTTCAGCCCTAAGAAAAACCACAGGCTAATACCAAAACCGCTTTCATGCTACTGTCTGAAAGCGGTTTTGTATACCTTAGGGGATTTTAATCATGAAATTGGAATTTAATTATCCTATTTTCTTTTCCTGTAATACCTCATTAATAATTGTCAGTACCTTAGCATCCTTAAATGGTTTTACAATATAATGTTTGGCCCCTAGCTCCACGGCTTCAAGTATAGTCTTTTTCTGGTCTAAGGAACTAATAACTACTATTTTCGCATCCGGGAAATTCTTTAAGATACTTTTCATAGCGTCAATGCCATCCATGGTCGGCATGGTTATATCCATGGTAACCAAATCCGGTTTTATACGAGAGTACAGCAGAAATGCCTGTTCACCGTTGGTAGCTTGCCCCACAACAGTGTGACCTGCCTTAGTTAATATTAGTGAGAGACTACGACGCATAACCGTAGAATCATCGACTACCAGAATATTAGCCATTTTTTAAATCCTCCTTCACCCTGTTTGGTTAATTAATTAGGTACAAAACTAGCGGTAACTATATAGTCATCCTTTTCTAAGCTACAGGTGAAAATATGAGCATGTGAATGCTTGATCGTCGCTGCCCGGTTTGAGGTTACAGTAGGGGTACCTAAGGTCAACAAATCTTCTAAAGGCCCTAATTTTTTAAGCGAATTACCGATGATTATATTAGTCGTTTCAGCGGTGACGTCTTCCAATAAATCTTGTTTATCTTCGGGGCTTATATTCGGTCCTACAAACATGGTTACCAGCTCAGTCAGCAGGCTCTCACTATAACTAATCACTACCGTCCCATCTACAATTCCCCGGACATTTATCATAGCAGTATACTGGTTCAAGCATACTCTATCCGTAGCAATAACCTCATAATTGCTGTTTAATTTTTGATTTAAGTGAGAAAACGAAAACTCTTTTAAGGTTTGTATAATCGCTAAGACAATTTCCTCTTGAGAAAAGTTAGGAAGTTCTGAGGAGCAATGAGGGTTAGGCAAACTGAAAATAAAGGTGGTTCCAATACCTTTACCGGTAGTTATTTGTACACTGCCATTTAACCTATCTAATTCGTCTTTAATGGCTGATAGACCTATCCCTCTTCCCGAAACCTCCGAAATTTCTTCACTGGTAGAGAAGTTATCTTCAAAAATCAGCCGGGCTACTTGATCATCGGTGCAAGCAGCTATTTCCTGTTCGGTGTATAACCCCGCCGTCAATGCAACTTCCTTAATCCGATCCAAGTCTAATCCGGCACCGTCATCAGAAATGATTAGCAGTATGCGATCTGCGGTATCTTCAATTAAACAACGTATATTCCCGATTTCACTTTTGCCCAGTAGTATCCGATCATCCATGTACTCTATACCATGATCAACCATATTTCTAAATACATTAATTAATGAGCGCGCAAAGAAATGATAAAAGTCATTGTCCACCATAACATCAGAACCCTCAACATTAAAAGGGTTAACACTTTTGCCCAGTCGCATAGCAAGCTGTAGCACATACTCGGGATAGGTCTTAAGCATGTCTTTGAAAGGTTTATATCTCAGTTTCCTAACATAGGGCAGCAACAAAGTGTACTCCTTGGGGGAAAGGATCTTTAGCATATTATTTTCGATTTCCTGGAGTTTATCTTTGTTAACGGTAAATGTATCTTTCTTTTGTAGGAAATCATCACCAAGGAAGCGGTTGATAATAGCTAGGTCATCGTCCAGCCACGACTGCATCCCTAATTCATGGAACATCTGGGTTAGCCCTTTATCATCGTTGGCTTTTAGTTTATCGCGCTGCTTACTAAGTGTATTTTCTAACTGATGTAGCTTTTTCACGATATAGATGGTATCAAATTGACTAAAGTTACCCTTAAAGGTGTGGACCGCTCGGAACAGTTCCACCTGCTTTTCATCGATAGTGGTAGACTCTTGTAATATTTGGTATACGGTATTCTGCGTGAATGCCTGATAGTCTTCGATGCATTCAACAAACTGGTCATAGTAAGCAATCGCCTTGACCACCATGCGTAAATTCTTTTTTTCCTCTTGCATCTTTTCCTCAAGCAACCGCTTTTCAGTTATATCAGTCAAAATAGTTATTATGTAATTTGTTTCTGTCTCTTTGCTATCATTTACCAATTTATACTCGGTATTTATGCAACGGCCATTGAGCTCCACTTCTGATGGTAAAAGCGGCAGATAAAGGCTAAGTTTCTTGGCACTATTCTGGGCAAATATTTTAGCCAGCAAG
>JBLNAS010000049.1:0-3949 GCA_050259475.1 Methylocystaceae bacterium | reverse complement strand
CATAGATAGCTCCTCCCGGGGTATGCAAAAAGCGGTAATGGGTAAGCGGAGTCGCTACCTCAATTTCCTCAATATGCTCGCGGAAACCGGGGAAGTGAGCCTCAACCAAGTTTAGTAATTGGTCAGCACATTCATATTTGACCCGGTAATAATCGCTGGGAGCTACATCTTTCCAAGCATCGAAGTATTTAACATCAACAATAGCGATCTGGGAGGTGCCTGGTGGGGAAGCCTCTGGATCGGATAGATTGTAACAGGTTAAGAGAATACCATCAGCCGAGGCATCAAGCACTTTAGCCCGACTTAATAAGTGATCCATATCAGTGCTAGGGAAAATAAAATTTGTGGTTTCGTTGATTCCCACGGTTTGCGGTTCGCAATCAAGCCCCACATAGATGGTAAAGGAAGATACCCCGACATTACTACCGCCTAACACTTTGAATTGCTCATCAGGAACCTGATCGCGGTCAATCATTTCGGTGTAAACCGCTAAGGTGGAGGCGTTAGATACTACAAAATTAGTAATAATAGTTTCATCATTATCAGTTATCACGCCGGTTACCTGACCGTTTTCCACCAGGATTTTTTTGGCTCCACAGTTAAATCTGACTTCACCGCCCCAGCCCAGGAACTTGTTGATCAGGGCATTAGATAAGGCTTGGGAGCCCCCTTTTAAATGATAGGGCTTGAACTCCAGGTAACTAAACATTAAAGCGGCATAATCACTGAAGGCCAGGGCACTTGGAGGAACAGCCATATAGGACCAATAAGGATAGATGGCGCTTTTAAGCAAGGGATCGCTAATAAACTGCGATACTACATCTTCAGTGTTCTTTAGTGCGTACTCAAAATAAAGCGGATACTTTGCGGGTGCCATTTCAGGGTCCTTCATGAAAAACCCATTGATAACTTCTAAGAAAAAATTATATAACAGAGCAAAGAAATCACTGATGCCTTGGCTTTCGGCGGGGAATTTTTGCTGTAGGGTTTCTATCATTGCTTCCCGGTTGGCTCCCAGGGTGAGGTCAAGCTGCTGGGGACCAATAATGCGGTAGAGATTTTTCATTTCAACCCATTCCAGGTCATCTAGCACCTCCAGGCCACTAAGAAACATGCGCAGCGGTCCGGGCATCTCTTTTGACCCCATACCACTGAGCTGATGGAGGGCGACTTCGAACTCAAATCGTCCCCGGGTAAAACTAGTAGCGCAGCCACCAGGAACATTGTGTCTTTCTAGGAGTAGGGTCTTTAAACCCTTTTTGGCCAGGGATACCGCTGCCGTGAGACCGCCATTACCAGCCCCAACCACCACAACGTCGTAGTTCGCCATTTTAATCCTCCCTTTCCCCTAATGGAATCAGCCTTAACCTTGATGCAGTTTGGTAAAGGCTTCGAGTTTACCCTTTTGTACTAACAATGCACCCATCAGTTCCTGACCATTTACTGGTACCGAGGGGGCATCAGCCCGTAACTGTAAATGTAAGGCATCAGTCGGACACACCGAGACACATAAGCCACAACCGATACAATGATTGCTATCAACCAGTATTTTGTCGTCATTTTCCGTAATGGCATGGACCTGGCAGCGATCATCCAAGCAAGCGCCGCAACTAATGCACTCCGCATCATTGAAGGCAATAGTATAAGCAGATTTAGCGATAGCTCGGGGATTGTGCAGTACATTGATGCCCCGCAGCAGGGTACAACAGCAGCTACAACAATTGCAGATGACGAGGCGATCCTTTTGCGTATTATTGGTGCAATGAACCAACCCTTGTTCCTCAGCCATTACCAGGATCTTTTTAGCTTCATCCTTGTCGACAGTCCGTGCTAAACCCCGCTCCACGAGAAATCTACCTGTACTGCCGAAAACAAAACAAACTTCCCGCGGCTTATCACAAGCGCCAACACTGGTGCGGCAAGCGCAGGGAGCCAATGCTATATACCCAGCGTCATCGATTAGTTGGGCGACATCTTCGTAAGGTAAGATTTCACTGGTCATGGGTATGGTGGTCTGAACCGGTACTACTCGGGTATGGGGAGTTTCGGAGGAACCATAAGCTAAGCCTAAGGCTTCGGTATGATATTCATGCCAGAGGTGACCTAGTTCTTTAACATCAAATGCTGGCTTAGGCTGCATGAAGGGAAACTCAAATAGGCCTGGTATAGTTGGTAAGAGGGCATAAGAGGTTTCCTGCCCCGGTTTGGACTTCGCGATAATAATTACCTTGGAGGCCATGATATCAAGCAAGGTCTGGAGATAGGCGGGATCTGATCCGCTTTTAGCCGCTATTTTACTTAGCGGTTGTGGTAGAAAAGTTAAATGACAGGCCAGCGCTGCCTCTTCCGGGGTAAACAAGATCTGCAAAATTCGGGTCAGGTTAACACTAGGTGGCGCTCCAGATGGGTGAACATCAAGTATTTGCTGTAAATGCAAATAATGATCCATGGAATCTCCCCTCCCTTATAGACCAGATTAAGATGCACATACTAATTAAACTGAACCAGAGCTTTCTAGCAAGTGGATAGCTTCCTCTGCCCACTGAATTAGGGCTAAAATAGTTAACTCCTGACGTCGTAAAAGCATTTGCCAATAAATTTTATCCGGCGGGTTTTTTTGTGAATACATTTCCACGATCCTGGTTATTCGAGTCAGTGAATCCAGCTCATCTTGCTTTTCCCGCACAAATCGAGTGAGCTGAAAGACCAGTTCTCGGTTAGATAATTGTGACCCGAAGAACATCCTTACCGAAAATTCATCGCGGCAAGCGGATGAAAGCGTGGAAGGAAACTTTTCTAACCATTTAGAAAAGACCCGGCGGCCTTCGTCGGTAATATTATAAACTTTGCGATCGGGCCGCCCCTCCTGAGGTTCAATATGATAGGTAACGCAGCCTTTTCCTTCGAGTGTACCAAGGTCACGGTATATCTGGCTTAACTGCGCGGGCCAGAAGAAGTTGATGGAGTTATCGAAGAAGGCTTTCAAATCATAGCCTGTACGGGGTTCATAAGTCAGAAGTCCGAGAATTGCATGAGCAAGCGACAAAAGTTTCACCTCCAGAAAAAACTATTTTATATGTTTACATTATATATATGAGTTGTCAAATATATCGAGACATCTATATACAGATTTTTTTCCTGGATTAGCGTATGATATTAGGGATCAAACTTTTGGAGGTAAGTCTTGCTGCAAGAATTTTTAGGCGTCATTGCCATCAAGGTTACCAATCTAATTAGCAGCTTAGGTTATTGGGGCATTTTCCTGGCTATGGCGGTGGAAAGCTTTAATGTACCAATTCCCAGTGAGATAATCCATCCTTATGCGGGTTACCTGGTGTCTACTGGTCAATTTAACTTTTTGCCGGCAATCTTAGCTGGGGCATTGGGAGGACTGACTGGCTCAATTGCTTCTTATTATTTAGGCCGATATCTAATGGATTCTCCTTTGCTCTTTTTTATATCAGTTCAGCGACGGCAGTGGCTTATTGAAATTTTCGAACATTATGGTGAGGGTATTGTATTTTTTGGTCGCCTGTTACCGATGGTAAGAACGGTTATTTCTCTACCGGCCGGAGCCGCTAGGATGAATATTTGGAGATTTATCACCTATACCTTGGCCGGATCTTTAATCTGGGCAACCCTCTTTACCTATCTGGGTTATTTCTTAGGTAAGAATTGGTCAGTACTCAGTCGCTATTTCCACGAGGCTGATTTGGTGATACTGCTTGTCCTAGGTCTAGGCTTAGCTTATTGGCTATGGAGAAAAAGTAAGCGTAGCTAAAGGCCGGAGGCTATTTATAAGGGAGCCCAACCCCCGCTATCATTTTGCTGATAGCGTTTTTTATTGGCTGGCCCAGCACTAATGATAGCTTTAAGTGCTGCCACCAGAGTATCTACCTCACTGGCGGTATTGTATAGACCCAGACTTACTCTTACCATGCCATTTTTC
>JBLNAS010000048.1:0-5656 GCA_050259475.1 Methylocystaceae bacterium | reverse complement strand
ATTATGTACTAACCGGCGGTGAGTTGCCGGCTTTGGTCGTGATTGATGCGATCACTCGCTTATTGCCAGGAGTTTTGGGTGATGAGTGTTCTCCTCACGATGAATCGTTTGTCAGTGGGCTTCTAGAGTACCCGCAATATACCCGACCCGCAGTAGTAGATGATGACACGGTGCCGGAGGTACTGACTTCAGGCCATCACGAGAAGGTAAGACGTTGGCGGTTAAAGCAGAGTCTGCTACGTACCCTGCTTAAAAGACCTGATTTGTTAATAGATCGTGAGTTTAACCGAGAAGAAAAAGAATTGTTACAAGAGATACTATTTAAGGATAAAAGTAAATGATTGCAACTAGTCGTAAGGCTCCAGTATATATCGCTTTGGTGCATTACCCGGTTTACAATAAGCATCTACAGGTAATTGCGACCTCGGTTACTAATCTGGACATTCATGATATATCGCGCTGTGCCCGCACTTATCAAGTGCAAGGCTTTTATATTGTTCACCCCCTACCGGCGCAGCAAGCACTCGTGGAAAAAGTGCGATCATTCTGGCAGGAAGGCTATGGTGGGGAATATAACCCGGATCGTAAGGATGCTTTATCAGTGCTGCGAGTTAGTGACAGTCTAGCAGCGGCGATGGAGGAAATTCAGTTAGCTACTGGCCAAAGACCAATGTTAGTGGCTACTGATGCCCGGATTTATCCCAACACCGTCAGTTATGCTACCTTGCGCCAGTGCCTTAATCAGGATGACCGACCCTTGCTATTAGTTTTTGGTACCGGATATGGTATTGAAACTGAAGTAATGCAGCAATGTGATATGATCTTGGAACCAATAATGGGCCTATCAGATTATAATCATCTTTCGGTTCGCAGCGCAGTGGCGATTATTATCGACCGATTATTGGGAGAGCCTTGGTTTCGATGATATTCACTTGCTGACCCTCATGGCCTGTGGTATAATCTGCAATGTTGGCGTATTAGGCGTCAGCCATGGCAACCGGGTGGTCCGCTGCGCTGAATTGAGAGACGCATGAACGCCTGATAGGAAGGGAGGTATAACCATGCAGGACATTATAAGAGCTATTGAAGAAGAACAAATGAAAACTGACATCCCTGCCTTTAGACCGGGTGACACTGTCAAGGTGCATGTTAAGGTCGTTGAAGGTACTCGGGAGAGGATACAGCTATTCGAGGGAACCGTTATCCGCCGCCGTGGAGGTGGATTGTCTGAAACCTTTACTGTGCGTAAGATTGCTAATGGAGTAGGGGTAGAGCGGACGTTCATGCTACATTCTCCTCGTATTGCTAAGATTGAAATTACCCGTCACGGTAAGGTCAGAAGATCCAGACTTTATTATCTGCGTAGCCGGATAGGTAAAAAGGCTAAGGTTAAAGAGAGAAAGTCATATTAAAGTTTGCAAAAAAGCTGGTTTGAAAAAACCAGCTTTTTTTAGTGGTTAGGCTAGCATTTTCAAGTAAACAAAACAAAGAATAAAATAAGCATTATGATTTTTAGCATTGGGGAGGCTTTAGTACTTAAGCTAAAGCCCAAGCATTTATATAATCGAAGCAGGCAAAACTTCTTAAATCGGGTATTTTAGTCTATATTAATAGAGACTAGATACTTGCTTTAGGAGAGGGGTGGCCTAATGAATAAACCTAACCGACTATTAATAGTATCAATTTTAGGCTGGTTAGTCTTTTTAAATGTCGGTTGGCTACACCGATTACCACTTTTTAATCTCATGCCGACACCGCCTGATATTATAATAACAATCGCTCGTTGGATAACACGGCTGGGAGATCCTACTACCTTAATTTATGCTACCATTTTGGTGGTTTTTTACTTGGGCTATAGTAAACGTTGCTGGCTGCTGGCGGTAACCATGGCATTTACTATGCTAATTGGTTGGTGGCTAATGGATCTTTTCAAATCTTGGTGGTCAATTCCCCGACCTTTGGGGGCACATCTGGTAAATGTTAGCGATTTTAGCTATCCTAGTGGTCATGCTATGTTGTCATTAGTATTCTATGGCTTTTTAGCCTGGTATTTAGCGCAGGAAGGCATCTCGAAGGTTTGGAGCATTATGCTGATTCTAATTGCGATTTTGATAGGCATAAGTAGACCTTTGCTAAATGTTCACTTTCCAGCTGATGTTATCGGTGGCTGGGGAGCTGGTATTGGTTGGTTAACCTTAGTTTTATGGTTGTATTATCAATTACTACATAAGCGGAAGGAAATGAAGGCAGAGCAATGAGTATAAACTGGTATCCTGGGCATATGGTAAAAGCCCGGCGAGAACTAATAGCAAATTTAGCCATGGTAGATGTGGTAATCGAAATATTGGATGCCCGGGCACCGCAGGCCTGTCGCAATCCTGACTTAGAAAAACTTACGGGTAAGAAGCCGGTGGTAGCCGTATTGACTAAGGTCGATGTGGCTGACCCCATTAAAGTACGGCAGGTCCAAAACCTACTAAAAAATGATTTTGTCTTGGTTACTGAGGTCAATGCCCTAAGTGGACAGGGAAAGACTGAGTTATTGGAAGCCATTGAAAAAGCCTTTACTCCAGTTTTGCAGAAACACTTGGATCGGGGACGTCGGCCCCGGCCAGCGCGGGTGCTAGTTATGGGAGTGCCCAATGTCGGTAAATCGACCCTAATCAATGCGATTGTTGGGAAAAAGGCGGTTAGGACGGGAGCCAGGCCGGGAGTCACCCGCGGTAAACAATGGGTTCGAATAAGCCCGGCAGTAGAATTGCTTGATACTCCGGGTATGATGTGGCCGAAGGTGGAAAATGAAGAGCATGGTTATTGGCTTGCCTTATTAAATATAATTGGCGAGAACGCTTATGAGGAAGAAGAAGTTGCACTCTTCCTTCTCGGTTTCCTAATCAAAAATTATCCCCAGCAGTTAGCTGCTCGTTATCACCTCAAGCTTGAACAATTAGAACCTGGTATCCCGCTGCTAGAAAAGATTGGACGTGCGCGAGGGTTTCTGAACAAGGGTGATGAAATTGATATTGGCAAAACCTCATACATGTTATTGGACGAGTTTCGTCGGGGAACCATCGGCCGTATATCTCTGGAACCCTAAGCTGCCCTAAATAATCTGGCACAAGGTTTCGATATTTATAACAGCAGCTACAACGGGAGGCCAGAATATGACTGATCAAGTATTTGATAAACTTACATATGAACGTGAATATTGGCAGCAAAACTTACAGTTGGTCGCTGGACTTGATGAGGTAGGCAGGGGCCCATTAGCTGGTCCGGTAGTAGCAGCTGCTGTTATCCTGCCCCCGGAGCGTAACTTACCGGGGGTTAATGATTCTAAGTTATTAACTGCCCGTCAACGGGCTCACTTCGAAATAATTATCAAGCAACAAGCAGTTGCTTGGTCAATAGCGATGGTGTTTCCTCCCTATTTAGATGAAATTAATATCCTAAATGCGACCAAAAGGGCGATGCTGGATGCGATTGCTACCCTTACCTGTCAGCCACAGGCTTTGATCATAGATGCACTGCGACTGCCGGTATCCATTCCTCAAAATGCAGTGATTAAAGGTGATCAAAAAAGCCTTTGTGTTGCCTGTGCCTCTATTTTAGCCAAGGAAGAACGTGATCGCATCATGCAGGCTTTAGATTTGCTGTATCCTGGTTATAGTTTTGCTAAACACAAAGGTTATGCTACCCGCGAGCACTTACAGGCTCTATTTGAGTTGGGGCCAAGTCCGGTACATCGTCGCAGTTTTGCACCGGTGCGACAGGCAGGGGGTGAAAAATTTGGATCTGCAGGGACTCTCTTTTAACCGCCAAGCAGGAGATATTAAATTAAAACCTGATGCAGCATTAAAACTGCAGGCTGGTGATATAGTTCGCGGCCTGATTCAGGCCATTGGTAAAGATGGTTTGGTGCAATTATTAGTAAGAGGAAAAAGTGTACTAGCTGAGGCTCAGATTCCTTTACAGGCGGGGCAGGAATTATACCTCCAGGCGGATCGAATGGAAAATGGTAGGCTGTACCTAAGGGTGGTTGATCCTCAGGCACAAGCCGAATTACCAGATTTAGCCCTGCGGGGGATGCTCACTAAACTAGGACTAAAAAGTGATGAGCTAACCTCAAATATTGCTCGTAAATTGATTGCCTATAATTTACCCGTAAGTAAGGAAAACATTGAGGCAGTAGTTAAGATGACTAACTTGTTGCCCAATCAGGATTCTCGAGTTCTTGAGGCCGCAACTTTCATATTAAGTCGAGGTAGCCGAATTAGTAATCCAGAAAGATTAGCTAGTCTGGTCGAGTTCTTTAGTACCCCCCAGGCTCGAGAGCAATTAAGCCAAGCTATCAACCAACTGACATTGACTGATGGCGAAGCATTTGTCAACCAGGGTCAATCTGGAGAAAAAGTGGTGCCAGGTAGCAAACCGCTAGGTAATAGGGTTTTCCTCCCTGCAGAGGGGATGCCAATCACCAGAGATAATACCACACCTACCCTAACACGGGCTGAAGTTACGGTTATTAACCCCCAGGGTTCTTCACCAAAAAATAACAATGACTTGAATGCTAATCAAGTTAATGATAAAAATAGCCTGGTGGCTAACCCCTCAAGCATTATAGAGCCGAAGGTAGCTATCCAAGAAACCCTTAGTCTGATTTCCAAAGGGGAAAACTCGGAGGTTAGGCCAGCCTTAATCACTGATAATAATAAGAGTAATCCAAACTCAGGGCAGGTATCCGATAAAGTTCTGGTGGCTAAGACGGGAGATGAAGTAATAACCAGTCCCGCTACCAGGGTAGCAAGTTGGGTTGAGAGTATTACTAATGGTCAGCCAAAAACAAATCCGGCTAGCGTAGTCCCGAAAACTTATGATGGGGGAGAACTAGCTGCCAATAAGGAATCGGTAGTAAGCCCTTCCTATAATTCGGGAGTAAGTGCTACTCCCGCTGAGGTTAGGATAGCCAACCCGAACGGCACTAAATTACCCTTGTATCCCGAACCAGATAACGAACCTTGGGGGACCAAGACACTATTGGTAAACAGTAGCCAACAAAATAGCCAATCGACAGCTAAGGCGGAGATAAAACTCACGGTTACCAACAACAATGGAGAAGTAGATTCAGCAAACGATCCCATGAAGACCACTACTCGTCCAACGGAAACAGCATCTAGTCCAGTCGGGGAAATGTTAAATCGAGGAACGAACAAAACGGTCAGTGAACCCACTAGTGCCAACCAGCCAGTGCCTAACCAGAACCAATCTAGTGACCAAGCGTTGACTCGGCCGGTGAATAATCCCACCAACCTACTTAACAACGGATCGGCTGAGGCGATAACCACCCTTACCCGGCAACCAGATGCCACGCTGGAAGTGGTAGCGCGCAAATTAGGTGAATTAATCAAACCAGCGTTAGAAGCCTTGGTAACTAATTTAGATCAAGGCAAGCCAGATGCTAATCAGCTTAAACAAGTACTTAAAGACCAGCAGGCACTGCTGCCAGATATTAAATATGCTCGCCAGGTATTAGATAATCTTAATAATGGCAATAGCCATCCGATGCGGGTAGCTTTGGAACGATTAGAGCAGGAGTGGGGCGGCCAAGCTTTGTATAATCGTTTGGAGGGCAATGCTTTAAGAGACCAAAGTAATTTCT
>JBLNAS010000047.1:0-2767 GCA_050259475.1 Methylocystaceae bacterium | reverse complement strand
CTTCTACCATTATTCCATCAGCACCTACCGCTAGTGCAGCGCGTGCTACTGGGATTACTAATTGCCATCTTCCAGTCGCATGACTTGGATCAACCAGTACCGGAAGGTGACTAAGTTCCTTCAGTAGGGCTACTCCACCTAAGTCTACTGTATTACGGGTAGCTACCTCAAAGGTTCGGATACCACGTTCGCAAAGAATAACCTGATGGTTTCCCTGAGCAAGTATATATTCTGCCGCCAATAGCCATTCTTCAATAGTAGCTGCAAATCCGCGCTTTAGTAATATTGGTTTATTAATCTTTCCTAATTCCATTAACAAGGCATAATTCTGCATGTTGCGACTACCAACCTGGAGAATATCAGCCACCTCCATAATAGGTTCGAGGTGTCTGACATCCATGACTTCAGTAACTACTGGTAGTCCAGTAACTTGGCGCGCTTCAGCAAGAATCGATATACCTTCCTGTTCTAAACCCATAAACGAATAAGGTGAGGTACGCGGCTTAAAAGCTCCTCCGCGTAATATATGGGCACCCATTTGTTTAAGAGCTAAGGCCTCCTGAATATAGGCATCACGGTTCTCCACCGCACAGGGGCCAGCTACTACCGTAAAGGTTTTCGGCCCGATAACCTGTTCCTGGCCACTCTCTTTTATATTTATTTCGGTATAAGAACCGTTATCCTGTCTTTCTGCCAGTCGGTACGGCTTCATTTTTTCGCCTCCGGTAATATTCAATGGATGATTATTATTGTTCTCCAACTTGGTCATGTTTAAAATAAGAACAGAAAGGGGGCTACTTCATGCAAGACTTTAAGCTAGGACTATGTCAACTGCAAGTTACTGCTAGCAAAGAAGAGAATTTAGCTCGTGCGTTCCGACAATTACGTTTAACTGCGGCTCGGGGAGCTAAAATAGCTGTTTTACCCGAGATGTTTACCTGCCCCTATAATCAGTCATATTTTACCACATTTGCAGAGGATATGAATGGTTCCACGATGAAAATGCTGGCCGCCGCTGCCCAGGAACTTAACATCTTTATCATTGGCGGCAGCTTTCCCTTGGCCGAATCCGGTCGGCTTTATAACTACTCTCCGGTCTTTAACCCGGCCGGCATACTAATCGCTAATCATCGCAAAATACACTTGTTTGATATCGACTTGCCAGAAATACGATTTATGGAATCAGAGACTATGGCACCTGGCCATGAAATCACAGTTTTTACAACTCCTTGGGCTACCTTCGGTCTGGGAATTTGTTACGATATCCGTTTCCCAGAACTTGCCAGGCTAATGGTCGATGCTGGAGCCGAAGTACTCGTCTATCCCGCCGCCTTTGGACTAGTAACCGGGCGTCTACACTGGGATCTCACCCTAAGAGCACGCGCGGTAGATAATCAAGTTTATACGGTGGGAGTGGGACCAGCTCCCAACCAGGATTTGCCTTATATCAGTTACGGCCATTCCCTGGTATGCGATCCCATGGGTAGACCGATAAAAAAACTGGGCTCGAAGCCCAGTACCAGTGTCATCCAGTTATCATCAAAAGCAGTTAGTGACGCTCGAGCTAATCAACCACTGCTCAAGCATCGCCGCCATGATCTCTACCGGCTAATTAGTCCTAAGATTGAATGATTTGATGATATTAAGCCAAATCATCCCTTAGCTGAATAGCCTGCCGCAAATAGACTGAAGACAAAGCGTTGGCAGGCTGTTCAGTGTTGACTAATAGCAATACTCTTATACAGCGGGGAACTCCCTCAGGAACATTGATTTCTGCCCCCCCCAACAATGCGATCTGAGTCCAACCCATTTCCCGAGCCGCCTGAGCCGGATAAACAGATTGTAAGTCGGGGGTTACAGTAAAAAAAGCCGCCGCAATATCGTCAATATCAATACTGTTTTTTTCAATTATTAATTGCAGTAACTCTTTGGTCGCTAACAGTATGTCCTCGGCTCGATCATAATCAACTGTGGTAGCTCCCCTAATTCCTCGTACCTTCATGCATTGCTCTCCCTTGAATGATCGGGGGCAACTGCCCGATGTCCTAAACCAATGGCCACTTCATCCAGATGTAATAACCCAATGCCCAGAAAAATCGCCACACTAATATGATCACCATGACGAGCAATTCCAATCTTGCCACCTACATTTAGACCGATAGCCTTTGGCATAATCTGCCCAACTGCCTCACGGGCAGCTCCTGCTACCGCTCCCTCTTCGGCATGAGTATCGCGGATAACTGCTTCCCGTTTTGCAGCTACTACCGCCCGTTCCACTATTTTACCGACAGAAGAAATGAATTCACCGCCATAATCGACCGCTACTGCTTTGATCGTATTTCTTTCCATGAGATCTCGCTTCAAGTCACCTTCATCGACCCGGCTGGCGGTAAGTGCCATCCGGATGGCAGCCGCGGCTACCATTTTCGAACCTACATCGTACATATATCTACCTCACCGGCATTTATTGCTTAATCTGCTTTTCATTTTACCATAACTTTACCGACGTAAATCCGACCACCATTTGACTTTAATAAGGTTCCAGCACAAGGCTGCACCACATTAATCGATACCTTATTAAGACGAAATTGTACCGGAAACTCATAAGAACTAGTATCAATTTCAATATCATCAGCACCCATGACCCGCAATCGTAATCGCGGCTCGCTAAAACTACCAGCCCATTGTCCATTTACTAGCACCATAGCTCGTGGCAGACTAGTAAACTGCAGTAATTCTATTTCGATTTCAGCCCAAGGCGACACTG
>JBLNAS010000046.1:0-3454 GCA_050259475.1 Methylocystaceae bacterium | reverse complement strand
AATTGTAGATATCGTAGACAGCCGTTTACAGGAAGAAAAAATCCGGCATAATTTATCCTCGCTTTCTCGTCGTGAACGACAGGTAATCGAGTTACGTTATGGTCTATTTAGTGGATACCGGGAAACCCAACGGGAGATTGCTCGCAAATTGGGCATCTCCCGTTCCTATGTTTCTCGAATTGAGAAAAAGGCCATACGTAAACTTATTAAGGAAATTTATGACCGTGACATTGACCCTAATGACATTTGTGAAGAAGCTTATTGATTAATAGCAGTATATTTCCCGGGAAATATACTGCTATTAATCTGATACCTTAGCGTAACATGTTGATATGATATTGAACCTTGATATAATTCCATCTCCACTTGATTAAATATTAATGTACTGCTCCAATAAATTTGCAGGCTATAACTTCTAATATTGACTAAGAAACGCCACCTCGGGCGTTTCTTTTTGTTTTCAAATCATTTTACGGAACTGAACCAAAAGTACTTCTCTTTAGCCTATTTAAAGATGCTGCTTTGCTCTAAGTATTATTTGAAATAATTGGTTAAATTAAAAGAACAATAATTCTTAAGCTTTTAGATACTAAGGAGGGATATGGAAAGCTATTAGGTATAACCCTAATCGTGTTAACGCACTATAAAACGAAGCTTGATGATAGGAGGAATGATGATGAGCACGGGAAAGATAGTGTACCCCTACATCCCCAACTCAGTGCCTGAGATTAAAGAGGCCATGCTCAGAGAGTGCGGGGCAAAAAACATCATGGAACTTTACGAGGAAATTCCAAAAAGTTTGCTTTTCAAAGGGAGACTTAACCTACCTGAACCCATACTTGATGAATACTCAATTAAACGGCACACCGAAGATCTACTGAGAAAAAACCAGAATACGAAAGATAATCTGTGCTTTCTGGGCGCCGGGTGTGCTCCACACTATGTGCCAGCTGTTTGCGATGAAATAAATGGTAGAGGCGAATTTCTGACTGCCTATGTTGGTGAGTCCATGGCTGACCACGGCAAATGGCAAGCCCTCTTTGAGTACTGCTCCCTGATGGGTGAACTCCTTGATATGGATATTCTCTCGGTACCCCAGTATGATGGTGCTCAGGCAGCATGCTCCTCAGTTCGAATGGCTAATCGCATTAATAATCGGAATGAAGTTTTACTGCCTCAAAGCATGAATCCTGAAATCAACATGACCATGAAAAATTACTTAAACCATATGCCACACCCTGATATTGAGATGACATTCATCGATTTTGATCGCCAGACCGGTCTACTAGACCTTAACGACCTTAGGAAAAAGATTAGCGACCAGACCACCGCTGTATTGATAGAAAACCCAACCTACCTGGGTATCATTGAAACTCAAGCGGAGGAAATTGGGAAGATTGCTAGCAAGTCCGGTGCCGAGTTCATTGTTTACACAGATCCCATTTCGCTTGGGGTAATGGCACCTCCGGCTCAATATGGTGCAACTATAGCGTGTGGTGATTTTCATCCCCTGGGAAATCACCTCCATGCGGGTGGCGGCCAAGGTGGTTTTATCGCCACTAATGATGATATGAAATACGTTTCCGAGTTTAAAGATTTGATGTACGGTATAGCCGACACTACGGTTGAGGGTGAATACGGTTTTGGAGAAGTACTCTTCGACCGCACTTCTTATGGCACCCGGGACAAGGCTAACGAGTTCACGGGTACCAGTACCGGCCTATGGGCGATCACTGCTGGTGTTTATCTCTCTCTGATGGGACCTAAAGGCATGCAGGAGGTCGGGCAGACTATCATGCAGCACTCCCAGTATGCAGCCAAAGTTCTTTCCGGGATCAAAGGAGTTAAGCTGGTATTCACCACCCCGTTCTTTAAGGAGTTTGTCCTCGACTATAATCAGACTGGAAAATCAGTAGCGCAGATCAATAAAGCTCTACTGGAATTCAAGATCTTTGGCGGCAAGGATCTCTCATTTGAATTCCCAGAATTAGGCCAGAGTGCCCTATACTGTGTTACTGAAATCCACACTAAATGCGATATTGATAAACTAGCCTACGCCCTGGCGGCTGTAACCCGGTAGATTTAGTATTTTAAGCAGAAAGGACTGAGAAATTAATGCCGAGAGATAAGGAAACCCTGCTTCGCAAATTCCATGAAGCCCGCTGGGACGAGCATATAATATTTGAAATGAGTGTTCCTGGCGAACGCGGAATACTGGTTCCTCAAGCCGAAGCTAGCTTAATGTCTGCGGTTGGTAACGGAATCTCTGTGCTTCCAGCCAATTTGAGACGCAAAGAAGCTCCCTTGCTCCCCGAAGTAAACCAGATGGAAGTCAACCGCCACTTTATGCACCTTTCCCAGGAAACCTTGGGTACTGATGTTACGATTGATATCAGCCAGGGTACCTGTACTATGAAATACAGTCCCAAGGTACAAGAACATCTAGTAGCACGCAATCCAGATATCGTGGAGATTCACCCCTTGCAGGATCCGGAGACTATGCAGGGCTTGTTGGAAATATACTATAAGGTTGAAGAATTCCTAAAGGAAATCTCTGGTCTGGATGCTTTTTCCTTCCAACCTGGTGGCGGTGCTCATGCCGTTTACTCAAATGCCTCAGTAATCCGCGCTTACCATCAATCTCGGGGGGATTTTAAGCGGACGGAAATGATTACCACCATGTTCTCACATCCATGCGATGCCGCTACTCCGAACACCGCCGGGTTCAAGGTTATTACCTTGATGCCAGATGAGAACGGCTATCCTGACCTAGAAGCGTTTAAAGCAGCTCTATCCGACCGTACTGCCGGTATAATGATCACCAACCCCGAAGATACCGGCATTTACAACCCCCGGATACGGGATTATGTTGATGCAGCTCACGCGGTAGGTGCCCTTTGTTCCTATGACCAGGCCAATGCCAACGGTATGTTAGGTATAGCTCGGGCCAAAGAAGCTGGCTTTGATATGTGCCACTTCAACTTGCATAAAACGTTCTCTTCACCCCATGGCTGTATGGGTCCAGCCCTGGGTGCTCAGGGAGTAAAAGAGTTTCTGAAACCCTTCCTGCCGGTGCCACGAGTTGAATTTGACGGTAGCCGCTACTATCTAAATTATAACCTACCTCAAACTATAGGCCGGGTTCGCCAATTCTTTGGCAATCCTCATATCGTGGTCCGTACCTATATGTGGATAATGCAGCATGGTGCTGATGGTCTCCGTGAGGTTGCTGAAATTTCCGTGCTTAACAACAACTATATGCAGAAGAAATTATCGGAAGTCCCGGGTGTGGTTATTCGTTATGCCGAAGGCAAGCGCCGCTTGGAGCAAGTTCGTTATAGCTGGGAAAAGTTGTTTGAAGATACTGGAGTTGGTACCGACGACATTATGCGTCGCATGGCCGATTACGGCCTAGTCCATTACTGGACCTCGCACCATCCCTGGGTGGTACCGG
>JBLNAS010000045.1:0-6242 GCA_050259475.1 Methylocystaceae bacterium | reverse complement strand
CCCCCTAGCCTTAGAGGATTGCTTACAAAAGAGCCCACGGGCTAAGGTTGACCACTATGATGACGGCTATTCTTTCTTTGTCTTTCATGCCCTCCGGTATCACGAGGATACCGAGGATGATGAGATCAAGAGCATTGAACTGGATGTGTTTCTCGGTGCCAATTACCTGGTTACCATCCATCCCGTCGCCCTATCAGCCGTTGGTAAATGTGCCCGCAATTGCTTGCGCGGGCCTGACATAATGGAGCGGGGAACTGATTATCTGCTCTACAATATCATTGACAACATCGTCGATGATTATTTTCCCATCATGGAAGCTTTAGGTGGCCGTATTGATGACCTCGAGGATGAAATCTTTACCGACCCGGCTCAGGAGATAACTGAGGAAATCCTGATTCTGAAGCGCACCCTGCTGTTATTGCGCAAGGTTATCATGCCGCAGCGCCGGATATTTGCCAATGTTAATGGCCGCTACTCCTTCCCGATCAGTGAAGAGAACCGTCCTTACTACATCGATCTGGTGGACCATTTGGATGTTATTCTGGATACTAATGACACCTATCGCGATCTGGTAAACAGTGCGATGGATACCCACTACTCCATCGTTTCGAGCCGAACCAATGAAGTTATCCGTACGCTGACTATTATCTCGACTATCATGATGCCGTTGACCTTTATCACCAGCTTGTATGGTATGAATGTTCACATCCCAGCTGCCGGGGAACACCAATATTTTTGGATTATCCTCGGAGGCATGGGCCTGTTGGCCACCAGCATGATGACAGTCTTTCGAAAAAAACGCTGGATCTAGAGATTGCGGGATAAAAGTAGACCTGGAACAATAAGCAAAGCCGCCCGGTTGGGCGGCTTTGCTGTATCTTACCTTAACTAGATTTTTTTAAAGACAGTTTTGGCTCTTGGTGGCAGCCGCACGACGTTCTCTAATTTTGTCGGTCAGACCTACAGTTAGAACGAAGACTACCGCCCAGTATAGTTCACTTAATGGGGTTAAAGTAATCATGGGAGCATCGGTTACCATGGGCAAGTAGCCCCATACAAACACCATTATTGTAAACACTGAAACAAAACCGAAAATGTACCATTTAATCAAGCGACGCCGGATCTGATTAAATGAGGTACGGTTGACTACCCCTACCAGCATCCATAGACCCAGAGGTGCCAGACCAGTGAGCACTATTATTTCCCACCCCAGAGCATGAGCACCATTTTGACCACGAATGATGTTAAATAACGCATCAAGAGCAAAGTAGAAGGCGATAAAGCTAGCTAACACTTCCCAGATAAAGTATTCGCGGATGCTTGGTATATCATCCTCGGCCTTGACCTGTTCTACCAGATAGGCTGCCAATTCCTCAGGTGGTGGCAAACCTTCAGGAGACTTGCGCTTTTTATCGCGTTTGCGTAAGCGAAAGAACACCTCTTCGAGTATTTCTTCCCGTATCTCCTCTTTAAATAGGCTATCCTGTAAGTAACTATCCGCCCGGTTATAATAAGCTACGAATGGCGGAGCCAGTTTACGCACCTCAGCGTAAATCTCCTCCAGTTTGCTTGTCTTGCTACCTAGCAAGTGCTGCCGCCTCCTTTTTGCTTACCGGAATTTGATTTCCCCATCTCCCAGTTCATCTACAATAACTAATGAACAGACATCAATTCCCCGCGCTCTTAGTTCTTTTCCTCCCGGTTGAAACCCCTTTTCAATGACTATGCCCACACCCACCAGTTCAGCCCCGGAGGCTCGGACAATTTCACAGAGTCCATCAACCGCGCTGCCCATGGCGAGAAAATCGTCTATTATCAGTACCCGATCATCAGCATTAAGGTAGCGTGAAGATACGCGAATGTTATAATCCATTCCCCGGGTATAGGAAAATACCGGTGCTTGATAGTTATCATCATCCATGTTACCAGCAGCCGTTTTTTTGGCAAAGAGTAATGGAACTTCTAACTGGAGCGCTACAAAAGCAGCGACTGTAATACCCGATGCTTCAACGGTTAACACCTTGGTAATCGACTGTGCAGCAAAATACTGTTTAAACTCGGTGGCAATCTCCTGTAAAAAGAGCACATCCACCTGATGATTTAAAAATGAGTCCACCCGGAGGATGCCGCCAGTAGCTACATTTCCTTCTGCGAGAATACGCTGCTTCAACTTATCCATTATTAAAGTTCACTCCGGTTCAATTATTTGAGATATCCTGTGTAATAGGCAGCGGTAGCCCCCACCACGGCGAGAGCACCCAACCAAGCTAATATCGAATTGGATTGCTGTTTTTCGTATGCATATAGCCATCCAGATACCCCTAACAAAATGGCTACTAATACTGCCCCACCTGCTATTATAGGTAACGGTGGTAACAAACCTACCCCCACATAACCTACATACAGAAACAAGGTAGCATCTGCCGTCAGGTGTAGCATTCGCCTCCAGTCACCGCGTATTACCTGAAATAATGCTAACACTAATAAGGCTGCGGCAATAGCATAAAGGGCGTTTTGTAAAAAATACATATCCCCCACCACTCTATCTCTATAAATGTTATAACTTGTTCATGCTAGCAGATTTCGCCATCTATTTACAAAATCCTGCCAACCGTGATGGTTTTTCCACTTTGGGATATACATTTTTGACCATTTTTATTATAACTGGAATCCGTAGCCGGAACATGACTATTTGTCACCCATCAAGCCTGGATGGGGCAAATCATCTTAGCCCTCAGTGATCCACTGTCCGGTATTCATCACCTGACTAAAGCGCATAGCTTGAGTTATCAAAACCGCATGGTGCAAATCCTCAGCCTTGATTTGACCGGCATAGTTCTTAATGTCCAAGGTACCGGTTGCGTCCGCTATATATTCCACGTGATAGCCCAGATGCATAGCCTGACGAGCGGTAGTATCACAACACATTTGGCTCATATAGCCACAAATTACTACTGTATCAACTTCCATCTCTTTAAGACAAGTACCCAGGTTGGTGTCGGTAAAACTTCCAGGTAAATTCTTTTCAATAATACAATCAAAGGGAAGCAACAAAATATCTGGATGCAGCTTCCAACCATCACTATTACGAACAAAAGTGTTGGCATCCGGCTGAGGCGAGGTATGTTGAACCAGAATAATTGGCAAGCCTCGCTTATGTGCATTCTGCATTAACAATTTGATATTATCCAGACTTCCTACCGGGTATGATATGGGTAATTTGCCACTAAAATATTCATTTTGGACATCAATAACCAATAGTGCCCTTTTCGGTTGTTCGGTCATCTAGTTAAACACCTCAATTCTCCACTAATATGCCATATTTATTGGTATAGGTTCAATAGAATCAAAAGAGAAAACGGCGACTGCCCTGGCAGCACCCTTTTCTCACCAACAGCATTATCTCAATTAGATCTATTTAACTTATTGGGTGGCGAAAGGCCAACTATTGATACCACCTAAATTGTACACCTGTTTATAACCCATCTTGGTAAGCGCATTGGCTGCTCGTGCACTCCGGCCTCCGCTCTGACAGTACACTATAATCGGAGTATCTAGCTCGGGTATCTTCTGTTTTACTTCTTGCGCCAGTTGACCAAGGGGTATTAGTATACTACCTGGTATATGCTTTTGAGCATGTTCCTCTGGCATTCTAACATCAACTAGGATGACCGATTGATCCTGCAATTTGAGCTGTGCTTCCCGAGGCGTAATACTCTTATAAGATTTTTTCCTACCAAAAAACATTTTCCACTACCTTTCTATCAACATATCAACTAGCAATATCAACTAGCAACCGCTGTCTTAGCTCATGCACCAGTAATGCTTTTTACAATCTCTAATATTTCGTTGGGTTGGTAGGCTATATAATCAGGATTACCCCGCTTAATTAAGGTCAAAGGATCAAATCCCCAGACCACAGAAATTATTTTTACCCGTAGTTTTTTACAGGCTTCGATATCTCTTAACTCATCACCTATATAGATAATTTCATCGGCTCGAAGACGAAATTGTCTAAGATACTTTTTTATTGACACATGCTTGCCGAACAGATTCTTAACCGAAATAATGTTATCGAAAAACTCCAAATCATGTTTGTGCAAAAAAACCTTTATGTTATCGACCGAGTTACTGGAGATAATTGATAAGATAAACCCTTCTTTTTGTAGGTTTACTAATAAATCATGCATACCATCAAAAGCCTGAACCGATTGAATAAGATTGCGGTAGATATGCAAAGTTTCCAATGATAACTGCGGTATTTTATATAACGGCACCCCGATCTTTTTTAAACGCTCTTTTATAGGATAATTATTGATGTTACTCAACTCTTCGAGCGTTAGTTTCGGGTAATTGTGTTTGCCTGCCAACTCATTAATGATATGATACCCAACATCTTTGGCATCAGCGATCGTTCCATCAAAGTCAAAAACAATATGTTTTATCAATAGCTCTACCTCTTAGTCTTTTATCAAGCTCGAACATACTACCCCATTTTGATCAGGGTGAAGTTCCCTCTGTCCTGACGCCTGGTAGCAGTTCGTTAAGTTGATTAATCTAATTAAACCATATTAGGATGTAGATTCTAAAGCTAGTCTTTACCATCCCCAGTTGATCTGAAAATTTCTCCTGCTATTCCTATTATTCTTCATCATACAATGATATTTGGGCTGGCATGAGCGTTACTTGCATGATCATGGCAATATATGGGAAGATTATCACTGATATCCGATCAATTATTGAGTTGAAAGGAGTTTTCTTGCATGACGATGGGGTTTCATCCCTTACAAGGCGGTTATGACATTCCAATGCGAGTAGTGGGAGCCAATATTTATTATGAATGGTTGATTTATATCCTTATGCTCATTCCTATTGGTTTGTTTTTATATGGAGCTTATAAACGAATCCAAATCTGGCGCTTAGCTAAAGGCTCCATCAATCGTACTGACCGTGTTGTTGACCGCACGTTTTCCTTTTTAACTTTTACTTTTGGTCAGGGTAAAGTCCTGCGTAAACCTTTTGCTGGCAGTATGCACTTTCTTCTGTTCTGGGGCTTTATCGTCCTTTTCATTGCTACCGCTAGTTTTGCCTCCTGGGACAAAATTAAGTTCCCACCCTTAACCGGGAACTTTTATATATATTTTTCCATGTTCGTTGATATCATGGGTTTTCTTGCCCTAATCGGTATTCTAGCCTTAGCTTATATCCGTTATATCCAAAAACCTGACCGCTTATGGGACACTAAACCTCTGGATGGCTGGGTGCTGGTATTAATACTTACTATTTTGTTTACTGGCTATGTCATCGAAGCTCTACGAGTAGCGGCCCAAATTGATTTAGCCGGAGGTACCTCACCCGTCGCTTATGAGCGTCTAGCCTCGCCGATTGGCTGGTCGATGGCTGGCTGGTTTAGTGGACTGCCACTTGCACAAGCTTTAATTTGGCACCGCATTATGTGGTGGTTTCATATGACAATCTCTTTTGTCTTTATTGCTATGGTCCCCTTTACCAAACTATGGCATATATTCGCCGGTATGATAGCTTACTTCACCCGTAATCTCAAGCTAACCACGGTGCGTATGGTGTACAATCTGGAAAACGCCGAAACCTTCGGAGTCGAAAAGATTGAAGAATTTACCTGGAAGGATTTACTTGATCTCGATGCCTGTATCCGCTGTGGTCGTTGTCAAGAGGCTTGCCCTGCTTATAATACTGGCAAAGCACTTAACCCCAAAATTACGATAATTCAGGTTATGAAGAAGCACCTAGATGCCAAAGCGCCACAATTATTACGTGAAGGTACGGATAATTCATTAACCGAAGTCAGCATGACTATCACCAACGAGTATGACAATGTTGGCCCCGAGGCCCATCTAATTTATGATGTGGTGACTCCTACGGTCCTATGGGAATGCACCAACTGTGCGGGATGTGTTCACCACTGCCCGATGTTTATTGAGCATATTGCTAAAATAGTCGACATGCGGCGTAACTTAGTCATGTGGCAGGGCGATATACCCAGTGAGGCTCAAAGTGCTTTTGTTAATATGGAACGTAACTACAATCCCTGGGGAGTAGGCTGGGCTGGGCGCTCCTCCTGGCTGACTGAGCGTAATGTTCGGGATAAGGTTATCTTATTACCAGAAGAGCAGGCCGAATTTGATTATCTGCTCTTTGCCGGCTGTGCTACCGCTTTTGATGACCGTTATAAAAAAGTCGGCGAGGCTTTGCTGCGCATCCTG
>JBLNAS010000044.1:0-4107 GCA_050259475.1 Methylocystaceae bacterium | reverse complement strand
TTGCTCGCGATCAGTTGCTGGTGCGCATTAGTGACCAGGAATGGGATGAAATGCTTGCGACCAATCTTAGTTCTGCGTTTTATTGCACCCGCCAAGCATTAAGGCCGATGATGAAAGCGCGCTTTGGTAGGATAATAACCATCAGTTCGGTGGTTGGGATTGCTGGCAACCCTGGTCAGGCGCACTATGCTGCTGCCAAGGCAGGCTTAATCGGCTTTACCCGTTCGGTAGCTAAAGAATATGGCGGGCGGGGCATAACCGCGAATGTAATTGCGCCTGGATACATTGCTACTGATATGACGAGCAACTTAGATGCGGTTGCCGCTGGCGCAATTAAAGATAGAATTGCTGTCGGTCGCTTAGGTCGAGCCGAGGATGTTGGTGCCCTGGCAGCTTTTCTGGCTTCAGATAATGCGGCTTATATTACCGGGCAGGTCATTCAAATTGATGGGGGATTATCCCTGTAGGGTAATTCATAAATGTTTTTGACAATCTAATTATGGGACAAAACAAAGGAGGATTATAAGGTGAGTGTATTTGAAACGGTTAAGGCAATTATTGTGGAAATCCTGGATATTAACCCAGATGAGGTAACCATGGAGGCTCATTTTACCAATGATTTAGATGCTAGTTCGCTTGATGTAGTAGAAATGCTGATGTTGCTCGAAGAGAAGTATGAATTACAGATTCCCGAAGATACTGCCGAAGCTATGAAAACTGTTAAGGATGTTGTGGTTTTCTTGGAGCAAAGGCTAACCGCCTAAAGGAATTAACGATGCAAAATAATAAAGTAGCAATTACTGGTATCGGTCTAATCACACCAGCCGGCCACAATGTTAAAGACCTATGGTCAAGTATTATCGAGGGAAAGAGTGGAATTGGACCAATTACGCGGTTTGATGCTGCCAATTTCCCCACTCGTATTGCAGCTGAGATCCATGATTTTGATCCCGGCAACTATCTGCCGCGTAAAGAGGCCCGGCGAATGGATTTAGTGGTGCAATATGCCTGTGCCGCGGCTTTATCAGCCCTAGCGGATGCTCAGATGGCGACTACTAATTTAGGTGAAAGCTGCGGAGTCTGGGTAGGTAGCGGCATTGGTGGCATGGCGACCATCGAAAGTAATCATCAGGCTTTGCTCAATAAAGGTTGGAGTGGCATCAATCCCTTTTTCATCCCTATGATTATACCTAACATGTCAGCTGGCCAAATTGCGATTATGACCGGTGCCCAGGGGCCGTGCGGTTGTACGGTCAGTGCTTGTGCCACCGGTGCTAACAGTATTGGGGAGGCCATGCGCTTAATTGAACGGGGAGATGTGGATGTTATGTTAGCCGGGGGTTCAGATGCTTCGATTACTCCTCTGAGTATTGGCGGGTTTTGTGCAATGAAAGCGATGTCGACGGCCAATGATGATCTGGCTAAGGCTTCGCGTCCCTTTGACTTGAGGCGAGATGGCTTTGTCATGGGGGAGGGAGCTTGCGTCCTGGTGTTAGAGAATATGGAGAAGGCCAAAAGCCGGGGAGCGCATATTTATGCAGAATTGGCCGGTTATGGCTTGAGCTGTGATGCTTTTAATGTCGTACAACCCGAGCCCTCAGGTATCGGAGCAGCCAAAGCGATGCAGATGGCGATTAAGGATGCTGGCATCACGTCTAATCAAATTGATTATATTAATGCTCACGGTACTGGTACTCCCGCTAATGACCAGATGGAAACTCAGGCGATTAAAACTGTTTTTGGTGACCATAGCACTAAGCTAGCTATTAGTTCGACTAAGCCGGTGACTGGCCACATGCTGGGGGCGGCGGGAGCGGTCGAGCTGGCGATTACAGTACTAGCCATGGTTAATGGTGTAATACCGCCGACGATGAACCTGGATATCCCAGATCCCGGCTGTGACTTGGATTATACGCCCAATAAGGCGGCCGAGCGGGATATAACAGCGGCTTTATCTAATTCCTTAGGCTTTGGTGGTCATAATGTCGCGTTGGTAGTCAAGAAAGTGGAAACAGTTGATGCGTGAGGTAAAAGACATTTTGCCGCACCGCGAGCCCTTTCTTCTTGTTGACTATCTAACCGAGCTCGAACCAGGTAAACGAGCGGTCGGGATTAAGCTTATCAGGCCGGATGAATACTACTTGGCAGGCCATTTTCCTGGCCACCCGGTCATGCCAGGGGTACTGCTAATTGAAGCTGCGGCTCAGGTAGGTGCTTGTGCTTTGTTAGCTGATGAGCGTTTTGCCGGGCGTCTGGCCTTTCTCGGCGGAGCAGATAAATTCCGCTTTAAACGGCCGGTTTATCCTGGGGATACCCTAATCATAACTACCGAATTGGTGCGAGTAATGGGCAAAATGGGCAAGGGGAAATGCTTGATTACCTGTGAACAAGTAACCGTGGCCAGTGGAGAGATACTCTTCGCTATACAGTAAAGTTGGGAAAAAATGTTTAGCAAAACGAAGAAACAAAAGTATATTGAGATACCAGTAGCCAGACCACAGAGTTCGGTGCGAAAGCTTCCCGTATCACCAGATTTCTGCCCGGTGTGTGAATCGCGGGTAAGTTCTGAGGCCAGTTGGATTAATCTGCGGGTCTGCCCGCATTGTAATCACCAACAACCGTTAGGAGCTTGGCAACGTATCAACACTATTGCTGATCCAGGAAGTTTTCAAGAAACTAACCCAGAACTGGTGGGGAAAGATTGGCTAGGTTTTCCTGATTATTTGCAGAAACTGCAGACCGCGAGGGAAAAGAGTGGTTTGTTAGAAGCAATGGTCACCGGAATATGTAATATTGGCGGAATAAGGTCAAGCCTAGCGGTAATGGATCCGCTTTTTATGATGGCTAGTATGGGGGTTGCCGTTGGCGAAAAGCTGATCAGGGCAGTTCAAATGGCTCAAAGTGAGCGTTGCCCCTTAGTAGTATTTGCGGCTTCGGGTGGTGCCCGCATGCAAGAGGGTATTTTTGCTCTGATGCAGATGTCGCGAACTAGTGTGGCAGTAACCGAGCTTCATGAGGCAGGATTGCCGTTTATCGTCGTTCTGACCGACCCGACAACGGGTGGGGTTATGGCTAGCTTTGCTTCACTGGCAGATATTATCGTGGCAGAGAAGGGCTCTCAGATCGGTTTTGCTGGCCCGCGAGTTATAACTCAGACTACCGGCCAAAAGTTACCCGAAGGCTTCCAACGGGCGGAAACCTTGCTCAAGCAAGGTATGGTCGATTTGGTGTTGGATCGTCGCGAGGTCAGGGAAAAGCTGGTCTGGTTACTTCAGGCGCACCAGGAGGTGGAGCATGAATAACCAGGGCCGATACAACGAAGAAGAATACAGTTTACTGCGCCATCGGATTGCTGAGTTAATGGAATTATCTAAGCAAACTCATATTCCATTGGATGAGGAATTAGGCAGCTTGCTCCAGCGGATGGAAACTATTCGTGAGGAGCGTTACCAGCAGCTGGGTGGTTGGGAAAAAGTACAGCTGTCTCGCCAACCTAATCGGCCTACTACCCTGGAATATATTAATTGGTTATGTACTGATAATCTAGAGCTACATGGGGATCGGTTATATGGGGATGACCCCGCTTTGATTGGTGGGCTTGCTGATCTGGAAGGACGCATGATTACCTGGTTAGGCCACCAAAAAGGCAGAGATACCCAGGATAATCTCCACCGAAATTTCGGTATGCCACATCCCGAAGGTTACCGTAAAGCCCACCGGCTAATTCTACAGGCTGAAAAATTTGGCCGCCCGATACTCACTCTGGTGAACACTCCAGGAGCTTTTCCTGGTATTGGTGCTGAAGAAAGAGGTCAGGCCTGGGCGATTTCTTCAATGCTCCAACTGCTATCAAGGGTTAGAGTGCCGGTAGTAGCGGTAGTAACTGGCGAAGGTGGTAGTGGTGGAGCACTGGCCTTAGCTCTGGCTGATTATCTTATAATGTTATCTAATTCGGTATTTAGTGTGGCCTCCCCCGAGGCTTGCTCGGCGATTCTATATAAAGATGCCTCACGGGTGCAAGAGGTAGCAGGTCACCTGGGCTTGACCGCTCAAGACCTGTTTAAATATGGGATTGCCGATGAAATTATTGCCGAACCGGTGGGTGGT
>JBLNAS010000043.1:0-3034 GCA_050259475.1 Methylocystaceae bacterium | reverse complement strand
TGGCAGTGGCCCAGCTGCACTTTACCCAGTACTGCGTTGGAATCATCCCGGCGGGATCGTCGGCGTAATTCACCCTGACCAGGTAACCCTGGATACCCTGATCGGTTATCAAAGGCAAAAGGATAGTCTGCTTAATAACACCCAGCGACTAATTTCCGGCTTACCCTCATCGCATGCTCTGCTCTATGGGCCACGAGGCAGCGGTAAATCATCACTGATCAAAGCCGTAGCCCAGCACTTTTATACGGATGGTTTGCGGCTGATTGAGGTCGCTTCGGAAGACCTGGAAACCCTGCCCGCCATCGTGGACTATGTCCGCGGTCGCTGCCAGTATTTTGTTATCTACATCGATGATCTCTCTTTTGAAGCCTATGAGACTGGCTATAAATCGCTAAAAAACCTCCTGGAAGGCGGAGTGGAGAACCGGCCAGCTAATCTGGTCGTCTATGCTACTTCCAATCGGCGTCATATTGTCCAAGAGTACTATTCCGACCGCTTGGGTGGTGATGATCTCCATCCAGGAGAAACCAGGCAGGAAAAGCTCGCTCTAGCCGACCGTTTCGGTTTATCTATCTTCTTCCCCAATGCTGATCAGCAGCTCTATCTGGAAATGGTAATGATCATGGCTGACCGCCGTGGTATTAACCTGCCCGAATCCGAGCTAACTTCCCGAGCCCTGACCTGGGAAAAAGAAAAGAGCGGCCCTTCGGGAAGAGCCGCCCGGCAATTCGTCGATAGCCTTTAACTCGCTGATCTAGCCTGCAGCCGTTCCTGCTCTTTCAGAGCTCGACCAATAGTACTCACCATAAACTGCCGGTCTTCTGGCCGGTGGACATAATCTAGCTGATCAACCTCAATCACCAGCAAATTGCCGGTGAGGTTATTTTCATAATGATTAACATAAAACCGATTCAGCAGATCCCAGTACTCGCGCTCGACCTCGATTTCATCCTGTCGCCCTCGCCGGGCGATTCTTCGGATCGCTTCATCGGTGCTTACCTTGAGGAAAATCATCAATTGCGGTGGGGCACAATGCTCCATCATCGTATTGAGCAGATTTTCATAGACCGCAAACTCTTCCGGCTTTAAATAACCCTGGGTACGATACATCTGGGCAAATATCCGGTCCGAATAGATACAACGATCCATAACTGCTTGACCGCCTTGCATCGCCTCTTGATACTGCCGAAAACGATTAGTAAGAAAATTAGTCTGCATAGGAAATGCCCACTTCTCACGATCATGGAAAAACTTATGCAAAAGTCTATTCTCATCCTCAAACATCTCGCTGTAGGGAATACATCCGAATTCTTCGGCTATTATCTTAACCAGGCTAGATTTCCCTACCCCGGTCACCCCATCGACGACCATTTGTACCCCAGACTTCATAACTTACCGCCCCCAATTTATCTCATAGCCCACTAGTTTTTATTCTACTTATGCTGGTTCAATCCTGCACCTGATTACAATTGAACGGAAAGATAATTGTTGTTAAGCACACCCTCGGTGGCTAGATTTCGGCTTAAACGAGCTATTTCGGCTAGCAACTCCTGATTTTGCTCGGGCGGGCACCAGTTCGGTTGCCCCTCGGTAATAAATACCGGGCGAACCCGCACCTCCTGCAGCCCCTTATCGGTAACAAAAGCGGATAGTACTAGTCCCTCCCGGGTCTCCAAGCTTTGGTTCTGGTCAAAAATGAAATTACCCAAGCTGTAGGCAATAACTCCACCCCCATAGCTTTCAATCCCTTGGTAAACATGGGGATGATGCCCGATAATTAAGTTCGCCCCGGCATCTACTAACTCGTGGGCTAATAGGCGTTGGGCTTCAGTCGGACTTTTGTTATATTCCCAGCCCCAATGCAATGAAACCACCACCATGTCAGCCATCTTCCCGGCCTGGGTAACATCCTCTAGCATCAGGTCTCTAACCGTAGGGGCAACCCCAGGGGTATCCTCCTCGGCCTGAAACTTTCGAGGATAACTCGAACTAAAATAGAGATCAGCCATATCAGAATAGGCTAAAAAGGCAATTTTTAACCCGTTTTTGTTTATTATTACCGGCTCCCGTGCCGCCTCCAAGTTTACTCCGCCCCCGACCGCTGCAATGCTATTCGCCTTTAGCAAAGCTAAGGTTTCATTAAAAGCTGGCTCATCGTAATCCAGCATGTGATTATTGGCCACACTTAGAACATCAAAACCTCCACCATTTAAAGTAGCTACGCTACGGGGATCAGCGCGAAAGCAGATACCTTTACCCGGCATCTTGCTCCCGGTAGTCCCAATCGGGCTTTCCAAGTTGCCAAAAGTTATATCACTGCTAGCCAGATCGCCCCCGATATTTTTCACCGGGTGACCATAACCATACTTGGTCATATAGGTATTTAGCTTGCGGGCCAACATAATATCGCCAACAGCTCCAATGGTTAACCTTTTCTCGGTAACTTTTTGTGGCACTACAGGCTTGTCCTTAAGACGGGGGCCAAAAACTGCAGCGACCACACCTGGTTGATCTATCAAAATATAAAGCCCGCAACCCAGCAGCATTAATAATGCTACTGCAGGCCAAATATACCACTTCTTTCCTGACATTCTAACACCTCCTCGTACCAAGCATAGCACAAAATGGTTTCCTGCTCGGTAGCCATTTGCCCCCATATATGCCAATCTAAAACAAAAACCCCGGGGAAACCTCGGGGATAAATTATATTATTTCATCACGAGCTTGATTCCACGCCCTTGAGTCCGTACCGATCCGCTCATCCAATGATTACCTATTATTCGGTCGGTCTACCAGAGCATTCCAGGAACCCCAACCATTGATCAACAGTAACCGTATTTTGGTATTAAAACCCTTTATCTACTTATTGACTAAGTAACTCCTGGAGCCGATGGCTATCGGTAAACGGCTGCTGACAAGTATGATTTTCGCAAAGATAAGCCGCCGCCTTGCCTTCCAGCGTCTGATAATTAGCTAGGTAAGGAATTAATTGCTCTAGCTCGCGATCCCCCGGTCGATAACCAACCAGAAGGGT
>JBLNAS010000042.1:0-2701 GCA_050259475.1 Methylocystaceae bacterium | reverse complement strand
GGGTGGTCAGGTCGTACTTGTAAGCTGGATAAAATGCGGCTAAAAACCGACGCACCACCAAATCATAAAGCTTCTTTTCGTCGGCATCCAGGTTATCTAAACGCAGGGGCTGTCCGGTTGGAATCAGAGCATGGTGGTCAGATACCCGGGCATTATCTATCATTCTTTTACTTGTCATTAACGGTTTACTTAGTATAACCTTGGTGTATTCGGCATAGGGACCCAGAGCAATGCTTTTTAGTCTTCCCTCCAGAGTCGGGACGATGTCTGAACTCAGATAGCGGGAGTCCGTACGCGGATAAGTAACTAACTTATGGCGCTCATACAAGTCCTGCAAAACTGAAAGGGTCTTTTGCGCGGAAAATGCATAGCGCCGATTGGCATCCCGCTGTAATTCAGTAAGATCATATAATAATGGTGCTAGTTCTTGTTTAGCTTCCGTTTTTATTTCTTTGATAACACCTTGCTTGCCGGTTACCTTTTCCCCTATGGACTTGGCCCTTTCCTGGTCAAACAGCCGCCCATTGCCGTCGGGTTCACGCCAATCACCGAAGTATTCGCCAAAATCAGCTTGCAATGTCCAGAAATCTACGGGGCGAAAGCTTTTAATCTCTGCTTCTCTCTTTACCATCATCGCCAAGGTTGGAGTCTGCACCCGTCCGGCATTGAGCTGGGCATTATGACGGCAGGTCAGCGCCCGAGTAACATTGAGCCCGATTACCCAATCTGCCTCCGCGCGAGAAACTGCAGCCTGATAGAGATTGTCATAATTTCTGCCCGGTTTTATATTCCGAAATCCCTCTCGAATCGCCTCATCAGTCTGTGACGAAATCCAGAGACGGAAGAAAGGTTTTTTCCAGTTTGCCTGTTCCATTATCCAACGGGCTACTAATTCCCCTTCTCGACCAGCATCAGTAGCAATAACTAGATCTTTAATATCCTGCCGTTTCATCAATCCCTTAACAATTTGAAATTGATGAGATGTTTGGCGAATAGTTTTGAGCTTGAGCTTATCTGGCAGCATGGGCAAGTCTTCCAAACGCCATTGTTTATATTTAGCATCATAGTCATCAGGTTCGGCCAAGGTGACCAAATGACCAAGAGCCCAGGTCACTACATAGTTTGGTCCTTCCAGGTATCCCTTACCTCCGCCTTTACAACCGAGAACCCGGCCTATTTCTTTAGCTACTGATGGCTTTTCTGCCAGTACCAGTGATTTCATACAGAACCTCGTTTCATATTTTAGCTGTTAATTTTCTTTAAAAGCCATGCCATATTAATGCCAAGGTTGGTCATGGTACGCATGCCCTCTTCGTCACTTTGGACTTCACCGATATTACGCCCGATACCATCATTCCAATAACTGGATCCGGGTACAATCATCTGGCTGATAAAGAAGAAATGGTTTAAGGAATTAAATACATGGATTGCTCCACCGCGCCTAACCGCTACTACAGCGGCACCAGCCTTGCGGGCAAACATCCCCCCGTTAGCTAGTGCTACCATACCTGCACGTTCAATTAAAGCTTTCATATTGGCAGTTACATCAGCAAAGTAAGTTGGTGACCCTAGAATAATAGCATCAGCTGCCAACATCTTCTCCAGGTAGCTATTGATTTCATCGCTGGCTACAGCGCAGCGCTGATTCTGCTGCTCGATACACCGGTAACAGCCGATACATCCCCGCAGGTTCTTCCCAGCTAATGATATAATTTCGGTTTCTATACCTTCGGCTTCCAACTCGCCCATTACCCGTTTCAGTAGTAGATTAGTATTGCCCTCTGTACGAGCACTGCCGTTAAAAGCAATAGCTTTCATAGTTTTTGCCTCCTTAGTGCTAGCTTCCAATTATAATGGCAACCATTGCAAGTTTTTATCAAAGTAATTACCCTAATTATCTTAAGTAATCAAGAATATCGTAACAATCCTGCTCAACTATTAATAGCAATTTCTCTTTAAAAATTCGGCATTTAAATGACTATGGCCTGGAGATACCCTATAATTGGGTTAGAGAATAATTTTCCAGAACAATAAGCAGGGAAGTTAGGGGGATGTTGGTATGAAAACCCTGGCAGTCTACTCCGATGAACTTAAGGTACTTACTCCCGAAGAAGAAGCAACCTTTACGGATCTGTATAAAAAGGTGATAAACAACCGCATCTATCAGGGAAAACTCTATGTTCTGTTTGGCCCGAACGGAGCAGGCAAAACTAGCCTGGCTCACCGTTTAAAGGATTTTGGTATTCCTGAGATAATCAGCTATACTACCCGTCCGATACGCGAAGGTGAAGTGGAAGGCCAAGATTATTATTTCGTAAATCAGGATACCTTTAGAACCATCAATATGATGGAAACCACCGAGTATGAGGGTAACTATTATGGTACTAATTACGATATGGTTATTAGTGCCTTACAGGCTGGGAATTGCTTTGTAATAGCTGATGTCGATGGTGCTAAACAATTCAAACAAAGATTGGGAACTATGTACGTCCAAACTATATGTATTTGGGCCAACAAAAATGAGGTACAACAAAGAATGCAGCAGCGGGGAGATTCGGCTGCTAAGATTGAACGCCGTATCCGCCATTCATTAGCCAAAGGTGAGTTTGACAGTTGGAAAGATGCTGACCACGTTATTATTAATAGTAATTTAGATACCGCCGTCGAGCATCTGTTGCGGATTGTAATCGGAGCTGTGTAG
>JBLNAS010000041.1:0-3862 GCA_050259475.1 Methylocystaceae bacterium | reverse complement strand
GGACCTATTTCACTTACCAGGGAGCCCGTTACTACTATTTGGAAACCACCGGCAAGGATTGGAGAATTGGTGATGTTCCGACTGAGGTGGTAGATAGTAAAGCTCGTATACTTCCCTTGGTACCTAGACCGGTTCTTATACATCAATGGCAGAGCAGCGGAAGTGTTTACAACTACCAGGTAACCGCCACGGTGGAAAACCAGGGGACCGGCACAGCGGATAATACCACAGTCTATGTTGCATTTGATGCCAATGGCAGTAAGGTGTACTCACAAAGTTCAAGTAAAAGTATCTCAATTCCTCCAGGTAGTAAGGCGACCTTTACGGTAAAACTACAGTACCCACGTAAGGTTAAAACTAGGATTCATGTTAAGGTGTTATCCCATGGCATATTAGATGGTGAAACTACATCGGAGTGGTTTATTACGAAGTAGGGAATACGGTGGTAATGATGAATACATGTGTTATTGAAAAGCTGGTGAAGGACTATGTTGCCGAATATCCAGATTATCATAAGACGGAAACTAACTGGCAGGAGCCTCTAATTGCATATGCGCAAGCTGATGATCCTCAGTTTGCCAAATTAAAGCAAGCAGTTGGCCCAGGACATGCTATGCCTCATGATCTGCTTGCTGATGCTGAAACGGTGGTCGCTTATTTCATCCCTTTTGCGAAGGAAATCATCAAGAGTAACATAACAGGCCGGGAAGCCTCCCGGGCCTGGGCTTTGGCCTATATTCAGACTAATCAACTGATAAAGGATCTAAATCAGCATATCTATAAGTGCTTGAATGACTCAGGTTACACCTGCAGCCGGATTCCACCCACCCATAATTTTGATAAAGTGAAGCTGATCAGTGATTGGTCACACCGCCATGTAGCAATCATTGCCGGTTTAGGCACTCTGGGCTTGAATAATATGTTGATTACTGAAAAGGGCTGCGGTGGCCGCATTGGCACCCTAGTAACCAACCTAAAAATACCACCCACAACGCGTCGGGAAGGAGAGAACTGTCTCTATAAGAGCACAGGCACCTGTATGCGTTGCGTAAAAAGATGCGTTAATCAGGCATTAGAGGAAACTGGATTTGATCGACATAGGTGTTACGAAATGTGTTTGCTAAATGAAGATTTACATTCCGATTTGGGGAAAACTGATGTCTGTGGCAAATGTCTGGTAGGAGTACCTTGTGCAATGAGTAATCCGGCACAAAAGCTATCAGGTCAGTATAATCAATGAGTTAGGTATACTAAAAGGAATAGGTGTCTATGGATAAACGAGAACTTAAAATCGGGGGTAAATACCGTCACTTCAAGGGTAATGAATATCTGGTTTTATACCTGGCTAAGCACTCAGAAACCGAGGAAGATATGGTAGTTTACCAGGCACTCTATGGGGCAAGGGATATTTGGGTGCGACCGTTAACTATGTTCTTAGATCAGAAAGAGGTAGCAGGGGTTCTGGTTGATCGGTTTATCGAGATGGAGGTTAATGATGCAGGCTAAAGACCTTAAATATATCACTGGTGGGTATGAATTAATTGACCAGATAAAACCACTATGGGAAAGCCTCAACAAGCACCACGTCGAGGTATCCCCTTATTTTGCGGGGTTTTATCAGGAATATATGTTTGCCGAGCGCAAAAAAATCTTTGAGCGTGAGCAATTAGTAAAAATTTATGTCGAAATAGTTTGCGATAGTAAGGAAGGCACTCCGTTGGGTTACTGTATCGCCTCAATAGATAAAAATCATGCCGGTGAAATCGAATCAATTTATATCGTACAGCATCATAGGAGAGAAGGTATCGGGCATCAGCTAATAACCCATTCGCTAGGCTGGCTTGATGCCGAAAAGGTCCAATCTAAATCCGTAGCAGTTACTTATGGTAACGAACAGGCTTTTGCGTTTTATGAAAGGTATGGTTTTTATCCTCGATTTACCATGTTGAAGCAGAAAAATTAACCTAATTATAGCAATGGGTAATGATTTGGAGTGGTATTATGGCCTTCTCGCCTAAGTTGGAAGTAGATACTGTAAATAAAATGATAGTAATGTATTGTAATAACCTGCATTTTACCAAACATAATGAAATATGTTTAGACTGCCGTGAGATAGCACAATATGCTCGGCTTAGGATAGAAAAGTGTCCATTTGGCGATCAAAAGCCGGTATGCTCCCAGTGTCAGGTACACTGTTATAAACCTTCGATGCGGGAAGAAATTAAGACTATTATGCGCTATTCCGGGCCTCGGATGATGGCCCACCATCCCATGTTGACTATTAGATATTTATACCGGAAAAGGTTTAAAAACCAGAAGGCAATTTAGGGAGGCCCAAGGATTTAGCATAGCTAACATAAAGAATACACTTGGGTAGGAAGAGCCGATAAGGGCTGGTGTTAACTTCATGCTGAGCGGATATTACATGGAATAAATAAAAGTTATGGAATCACAAAGGCGGTTATCCAGATCTTCGTAAATAGGATAACCGCCTTATTAAGTCTTAAGATTGGGTCTGATCTACTGGTTCTGAATCGCCTGGCGCAGGAGTGGAATTGCTATCCGTTGAGGTATCACCAGGATCAGGCTCATCAGGATTACCAGGATTATCACCATCGGGTGGTAGGGAAACGTCTGTGTTATCGCTAGTGTCAGTCGGATCTGGCTCGACCACTGGTATTTCTGGTGGCTGTGGTTTTACCTTCTTGGGTTGGGCGGCAATAGTTCCCTCAATAAAGTCAACAGTTTCCCCATTTAACACCTTGTCCACCATACCGGGTAGTTTCTGTTCATCAACTAACCAATAAGAGGCACCGGTATCGGGGTCATTGAAAAACCAACCGGGTAATGATTGGGCGACCATCTGACTCTGTCCTTGCTGGAACTGTTCAGCAGCTCGGGCTATCTTCAGCATTTTTGACATCGGTATGTCGGTGGTCACACATTGCTTAATCTGTGGCATCAACTTAGGTAGTTTGGTAAGCGTGGAAGGCTGCATCATCTCCGCCGCCACGGCCTTAATAAATGTTTGCTGGCGCTGTATGCGCATAATATCACCTAGAGCATCGGTCCGAAAACGGCAAAAGGCTAAGGCCTGAGCACCATCTAACCGCTGCATACCCGGCTTTAAATCAATATCTTCACTCGGTTTGTACATGCGTTTATCAACATCAATGGACACCCCGCCCAGAATATCGATAATCCCCTTAAAACCGGAGAAATTAGTCAAGGCATAATAATGCACAGGAACACCGAGCAATTCTTCAACCTTAGTTTTGGCAAGTTCCGGGCCACCGATAAAATTATAGGCATTTATCTTTTGGTAATGGTCACCATCTTTGATGCGGGTATCGCGAGGAATCGAGATTAACCCGACTTTTTTATTGGTAGTGTCAATCGATGCCAATATCATGCTATCACTGCGAGCCTTGGTTTCACCCGGGCGGGCATCAATACCTAATAACAGAATATTAATAATGCCCTGGTTCAATAATTCCTCTTTAGCTTGTTGATGGACATCAGTTTTCTTCGCTTTAAATAAATCTAGGCCACTGGCGAGGCCAATTCCTAAAAGTAGGGTTAAGGCCAGAGTTATTGCAAGTATCTTAGAATGACGTTTAATCATAGCTGTATTCTCTCCCCTGTATAAAACAAAAAAGCTAGTGATATCAAAGTGATGATTAAAGTGTAGAAAACACTTAAACCAAACTTGAACATGCAGACATAATTATACTACAGATGTCTTTCAATCTGGATGACAAATATTGGCTATGCTCAGCCAGGAACCATTTCGCCGGGTAAGAGATATTGATTTAACGGGTTTGGTTTTAGTAAATTGTGTGCGCCGGAGGGTGTGCTTCTA
>JBLNAS010000040.1:0-2574 GCA_050259475.1 Methylocystaceae bacterium | reverse complement strand
CACTGTAGCATAATTTCCAAGGCCCATCTGAGAAGCTATCTCATACTTCATGGTGTCAAGCTTGGGACTTTTAAAAGTTCTACCCATTTTTTCACCTCCTTTCAGTAACTATCATTCCCTGAATGAACAAGAGTATGATACGAAGGTTTTTCCTTGGCTTCCATTTAAAAGCGAGATAAACAAAAATAAATCCGGGTTTCCCCAGATTTATTACAATATAATAGTTTATCAATTGCGTTAGTTGTTTAGGCTATTGTTGTCCTGACGGTTGTTCTGCCTGTTTTGATCATTATTATTGTTTAAATAATCAAAGCAGTTATTCTCCTGGCGATTATCAATACGGTTGTCAATACGATTCATCAAGAGTTTTAAAAGTTTAATAATTCATGGGGTTCCAATATTATGTAAGGGACTAATTGTTGTTTTATATAAAACACCTTTCCATAATTATGATTTTTTAATTAAGAATAAAATACACTAGGACCCACGATATGTACCGTGGGCCTGTGTAATAGAGTCCTATTTACCGACCAAAGTCGGAAACACTATTGCTATGACTATTTCATCGGAGATTCACCCAGAGCCTGGGCTACTAAAGTCTTGGTGATCTGGCCACCAACTGAGCCATTCTGACGGCTGGTTAGATTACCCTTATCAACTGTTTCATAATTACCAAGTCCAAACTGGGAAGCAATTTCATACTTCATAGCACTTAACTTAGGGCTTTTAAAAGTTCCGCGTGCCATTTTTTTCACCTCCTTTACTGTGGTTTCTGTTAGTATCATTCCCCGGCTTTAAGACATTATTAATGCAATTTAATCCAGACGAACCAGTAATAACGGCTAGTGTTAAAATCAGCAAAATCTTTAGTAAAATAGCAGATCATATCTAATAAACAAACTGCTCGATTAGATTCACTCAATATAGAAGTAAACAAGAAGAAAAGGACAGGTCATTTTGCATTATTAATCGTTATTTACAGAAACTAAAAAAAACAAATAAAAGAGGATATATAAAATGCAAGAAAAAATGCCTGCAGCATCACATCCCTACTGGATGGCGTCAACACCAGAAACTAATTACCCGGCTTTAGAACAAGATATTAAGGTAGATGTCGCTATTATCGGTGGCGGTATGGTAGGAATAACTACCGCCTATTTACTAACCAAACAGGGCGTTAAAGTAGCTATCATAGAAGCTGACCGGATTTTACAAGGTACCACCGGTCACACTACTGCTAAACTAACCTCGCAACATGACCTCATTTATGCCAGCCTACAAAATCAATACGGTGAAGAATTGGCTCGGCAATATGCCGAAGCTAACGAAACCGCGATTCGCAAGGTAGCTAGTATTGTTCAAGAACACCATATTGAATGTGACCTGAAGGATGAAAATGCTTATGTCTATACCCTACAAGATCAATACATCAAGCAAATAGAAGATGAAGTTAAAGTGGCTTCTAAATTAGGAATAAAGGCGAATTATTTAGATAGTATTCCCTTAGGTTTCCCGATTAAAGCGGCTATGCGTTTTGATGATCAAGCGCAATACCATCCTTTAAAATACCTTAAACCCTTAGCAGCATGGGTTACTGAAAATGGTGGACAAATATTCGAAAATACTACGGTTAAGAATTTGGAAAGCGATGAGATAGTAGTTACTGATCAAGGCCACAAGATAAAGGCCGACAAGATTGTAATTGCCACTCATTATCCATTTTTTGATGGTGGGGCTTTGTATTTTGCCAAAATGTATCAGGAAAAATCATATGTTCTAGGAGTAATGATGCAGGAGAAGTATCCCGGTGGTATGTACATTACCGCCGAAGACCCTGGTCGCTCACTGAGATCACAACCTTATAAAGACGGGGAATTGATCCTGGTAGGTGGTGAACATCATCGCAGTGGCACTGGCGACGATACCGAGAAACACTACACTAATTTGCTCAGCTTTGCTAATCAGCATTATACGATTACGGATGTACTTTATCGCTGGTCCACCCAAGATTGTAAAACACCTGACCATATACCTTATATTGGCCATCTAACCGCTCGTAGCCCTAACCTTTACGTAGCTACGGGTTTTCGTAAGTGGGGAATGACTAACAGTACCGTGGCAGGGATGATTATCAGTGATCTTATTGTCAAAGGTGATAATCCCTGGGCTACGGTTTACAATCCATTAAGAGCCACCAGCTTAAAGGGATTGGGTTCCATTGTTCAGCATAATATTCATGTGGCTAAGGATTATATTAGCGGCAAGCTTTCGATAAACCCGACTAAGGCTGATATTGATGCTGGTGACGCCAAAATTCTTGAAGTAGATAGTAAACGGATGGGTATATATAAGGATGAGCAGGGAGAATTACATGCGGTAGATATAACCTGTACGCACTTAGGTTGCGAATTGAAATGGAATCATGCTGAAAAAACCTGGGATTGTCCATGCCATGGTTCCCGTTACACCTATGAAGGTGAAGTAGTTGATGGGCCTACTTTCACTAAATTGAATCATCACCCGGATGACCCCAATCGAGTTGAGGCTAGAGTATTTTCTTGATTTTCTTCAAAT
>JBLNAS010000039.1:0-3540 GCA_050259475.1 Methylocystaceae bacterium | reverse complement strand
CGCCATCTACTAGGAGTCTTACAGCTCCTGGTGGATGTGGGCAATACGGTACTAGTGATCGAACACAACCTGGACGTTATTAAATGTGCGGATCATATTATCGACCTAGGGCCGGAGGGCGGGGAGCAGGGCGGCTTCATAGTTGCCACCGGAACCCCAGAGGAGATAGCAGCCAGTAAAAAATCATACACTGGCCGCTACCTCGCCCCCATGCTCGCATCAGCGCCCCGAAAATGAGAAAAAGGGGTCAGACCCCAAATTCTCATTTTTCGGTTGGCGGTTAATTATGGAGGGGGGTGAGGGAGATTGAAAGATGAAATGGCCCATGTCCAGATCTTCCGGGAGCGTTTAGGGTCGATACCACTGCAGCCCGGGGTTTACTTGTTCAAAGATGAGAATGGTAAGGTAATTTATGTGGGCAAAGCTAAGCTGCTCCGTAATCGCCTGCGCTCTTATTTTCAGGATGACGAACGGTTGGAGGCCAAGGTACGGGCAATGGTGCAGCGGGCACGCGACTTAGACTATATTGTCACCGCCAGCGAAGTGGAAGCCTTGGTCTTGGAGTGTAATCTAATCAAGGAGTATCACCCTCGCTACAATATCATGCTGCGGGATGATAAGAGCTACCCCTACCTCAAGCTAACCATCGCTGAGAAGTATCCGCGCCTATTTATAACCCGGGAGAAAGCACGCGATGGTTCACGATATTTTGGACCTTATACTGGTGCTACTTCGCTCCGGGAAACGCTTAAGCTGCTTACCACTCTGTTTCCTTTGCGCACTTGCAAATCCTTTCGGGAAGATAAGCCCCGAGCTTGCTTAAATTATGATATAGGCCGTTGCCCCGCTCCTTGTCGGCAGCAGATCAGCAACCTAGATTATCAACAGCGGGTGAATGATCTTATTCGCTTTCTCGAAGGGGATTATGCCTGGTTGCTGCGGGATTTAGAAACGCGCATGAAAGCGGCAGCTGCGGCGTGCGAGTTTGAGCAGGCCGCTCATTGCCGTGATCAACTAACCGCTGTGCGCGACGTGGTGCAAAAGCAGCAGGTGAGCCTGGAAAAGAAATATAACCTGGATTTGCTGGTTATGTATGAGGGAGATAAGGAAGTTTTAGCCTTGGTTTTCAAGCTGCGTTCCGGGCAGTTGATTGGTAAGGATACTAGCTTCCTGCGTCGAGCGATGGCCGAGGAAAAACCCGTGCTGCTCTCTTTCTTCCTACAGCAATATTATGCTGATAATCAGGATATTCCGGTGGAGATCGCCTTAGAATCTGTAGCCGCTGATGCGGAGGTACTATCCGATTGGTTACAGCAAATCAGCGGCCATAAGGTTAGTCTGACCGTGCCACAGCGTGGTGATAAATATCGTCTGCTGGAAATGGCACAGGAAAATGCCCGCATTCTTTGGGAAGAGCGAGGTAAAGATGGGGGCAGCGAAGCCTTGGTGCGGCTGGCGCGCTTGCTCAACCTGGAGGTAGTTCCCGAGCGGATTGAATGTTATGATATCTCGCACTTCGCGGGGGAGGAAACAGTGGCTTCCATGGTGGTGGCTGTGGAAGGGCGTCCCGAAAAATCACAGTACCGACGCTTCAAGGTGCAGGGTGATCGTAATGATGATTATGCCTCTCTATATCAAGTGTTGACCCGGCGCTTGCAGGCTTTTGCTGCCGGTGACCCAGCTTTTACTCCTTTACCAGATCTGCTGGTGATTGACGGAGGTTTAGGTCAGGTCAATACCGTAGCCCGGGTATTACACGAACTCGAGTATGATATTCCGGTGATTGGGCTGGCCAAAAGAGAGGAAGAAATTTATTTCCCTGGGCAGTCTCAGCCTTTACGCTTGCCCCGTAGTGATGAAGCTCTGCGTGTTCTAGCCCGCCTTCGTGATGAGGCTCATCGTTTTGCCAACGAGTATAATCGTAAGCGGCGCGAGAAGAAACTCCGGATTTCGGCTCTTGATGAGATACCAGGCATTGGTGTCCGCCGTAAGCAGGCATTACTTAATCACTTTGGCAGTGTGCGGGCGATAACTGAAGCTACCCAGGACGAAATCCTGGCCGTCACCGGTATTAATCGGCCGGCAGCGGAAGCGGTATGGCGACACCTACATCCTGACAAATTGAGTGCAAACAATGTTGAAGATTGATTCCCGCGATCCGATGGCTATGATAAAATAAGGATAACAAGGAGTTAAAGGAGGGGGTTTGGTGTTGGGAGGAATACAGGGATGGGCACTGCGCTGGCTGCTCAATGTGGCCGCCATTATCCTGACCGCCGCACTTATTCCTGGCTTTGAGGTTACCCCATGGGGTGCCCTTGTCGGGTCAGTTGCACTAGGTATCGTCAATGCAATTATTCGTCCATTAGTTCTCTTATTAACCTTGCCCCTAAATATCGTAACTCTGGGGCTATTCACCTTGGTGGTAAACGGCTTTATGCTCTGGCTGGTAGGAGCTACGGTTAAGGGTTTTGATATCCATGGCTTCTTCTGGGCAATATTATCGGCTCTGATGATTACGGTTTTAAGTAGTTTCTTGAGCTGGCTGGTCAAAGATTAGACCGCTGCTGTCAACCAATGCTATTGCAGCCTGGCCATCGCGGCCAGGCTTTTCCCGGTTAAATGGGGCATCTGCCAACCTAATCTGGACAAGGAGTTATATTTATGGAATGGCTTAATAATTTGAATCCCGCCCAGCGGGAGGCGGTGCTGCACCGTGACGGGCCCTGCCTAGTTTTAGCTGGGGCTGGAAGCGGCAAAACCAGGGTATTAACCAGCCGTCTAGCGAATCTGGTAAATGAGGGCGTGCGCCCCAGTAACATATTAGCGATCACTTTTACTAATAAGGCAGCTCAGGAGATGCGTGAGCGGGTACTGCGGTTGATGCCTAATTTCGGTGGTGAATGGATACAGACTTTTCACGCTGCCTCCTACCGAATATTACGCCGTGATATTCAGCACCTGGGCTACCGGCCGGACTTCACTATCCTCGACGATGGGGACCAAAAGGTTTTGGTCAAGGAGGTTCTCAAGGAACGTTCGGGTTATGAGGTTAAGCCGGAGGAAGTCCTATCGATGATCCATCGGGCGAAAAATAGCCTGCAGGATCCGGATAATTATTTTCGCGAACTGAAGATACCCATGCATAAGGTGGATATCTATCTGAAGGCCTACCATGGCTACCAAGCCCGGCTAAAAGAATTGAATGCCCTCGACTTTGAAGACCTGATTAACCTTACTATACGGCTTTTTACCGAGCATCCGGACGTTTTAGATGCTTATCGGCAACGTTTCCGTTACGTTATGATCGATGAGTATCAGGATACTAACCGAGCGCAATATATTTGGGCTAATCTTCTGGCTCAAGAAAGCGGCAACCTATTTGTGGTCGGTGATCCCGATCAATCCATCTACAGTTGGCGAGGCGCAGAACCCGAAAATATTCGTCGTTTTCTCTCCGATTATCCCGGGGCTAAAGTGGTCAAACTGGAAGAGAATTACCGTTCTTCGGGTCATATCTTACAAGCGGCCAATGCGGTG
>JBLNAS010000038.1:0-11891 GCA_050259475.1 Methylocystaceae bacterium | reverse complement strand
AGTGAGCAGGTGTACAATGCTGCTCGGGCGGCTGATAAGCAGTACAAAGTCTTTCCTGGGCTCTATCATGAAACCATGAATGAGAAGCAGCCAGAGCAGGGGGAAGTTCTTGATGTGGTGGGCCAGTGGATACTAAGCCATATTGAAAAATAGTATAAGCAACGCCTTGGTTTATTTAGATCATATTAAAAGCATTATAGTGATAAAAAGGCTGTCCCGGTTCACAATCGGGCAGCCTTTTTAAATGGTTATCCTCAAGGTTTGGGTGACTGATAAATTACATCGTTAATCCTATTTTAAAATTCGGATCTTTATATTACTACCAGCGTTCACGCAGGTTTTCAGCTGCCCATTCCGGGGAGATCGGATTCATGTACATCCCGGTAGCTATCTCTACTCCGGCTTGCACGATAAGGCGGGGGAAGATTTCGATATACCAGTGATATGGGGCACGACCGGGCACATTTACTGGCCCGTTATTAAAGACGATATTATATGACGGGTTGTCAAGCTGCTCGACTAGCAGATTCGTAGTCTTATGCATAAGTGTTGCCAGGTGGTACAATTCCTCAGCCCCGAGTTTAGAAATGTCAGCCTGGTGTTCATCAGGGACAATCCAAGTTTCATAGGAGAAGCGAGAGGCATAGGGGGTAAGGACGGTAAAACCATTTTCTTCCCTGACAATTCTTGCCCCCAACTGCTTTTCCTGTTTTAGAATGTCACACCAGAGGCAGTTTCCGGTGCGGGTATGGTAGTTCTCTGCCCCCTGGTACTGATTAGTGTTATAGGGGAGGGAAATAATCTGCAGGTGGCTGTGATGTAGGGAGGCGCCAGCAAATATACCGCGATTTTTATAGATCTGAATATGTTTAATACGGTCATCAGAGGCTAATGAATTGAACCGGCTCTGCACCACTTTTAGTACGGAACAAATACGCTCAACACTGTGGTGATGAAACTCCACTCCATGTTCAGCAGATTCGATTATTACCTCATGGTCACCAAAACCAGTTCGCATCTGGTTAAGCCCGGTTTCCTCTTCAGCATAATCAGTGAGCAGGGAATAAGCGGTGAACTTATTCGGGATTACCCGAATATCCCAACCACTGCTATTCGCCGGGCTATCAGGGGGGCGTAGGGCTAACAACTCCGGAGGAGTCACCCCTTCATTGCCCTGGCAAAAAGGGCAAAACCCCGGCATGGTTTCAGTATGACCCTGGCGTGGTACTGGTAAATCACGTGGTTTAACCACCCGGTCGATGTTCACTACCACCCATTCATCATGTACCAAGTCTTTTCTTATCTCACCCATTTAATTATCTCCTCTATATACCTACAAGCTATTCAAAACTAAAATGATATTGGTTTAGCCCCAAATCATTGCGCATTTGCACCATCTGATTTTGCAGAACTGCTCCAACTGGAACCCCAGTTTCCTGACGCTCTAGATAGGCCAAATATTCCTTTTCCCCAGCAGTGTAAATCCGCTCAGCACCTGGCGCTTTGCGGGAGTTGCGTAGTTGCCGCATTATTTCTCCGGTGGTACTTTTGAAATCCTCTAGGGCGGTAAAGGCTTCCACATTAATAGCTATGAAGAAATGCCCCAGATGATACGGCTGCGGTTTCCCTTGACCATCAAATCCAGATAGAGCTTTCAGAAAGGCTCCGCCCTGTAAGGCGGCAGAGAGCATTTCTACCACTGCTGCATAACCATATCCTTTATATCCCGCTTGTTCTTCACCCAATCCCCCCAGGGGGGTTAAGGCGGCCTGACCGGTGACTAAGTCTTGGAGAATTTGTTTGGTGTCGGTACGGGTTTGACCATGGGCATCAATAACCCAGCCAGGGGGGATATCTTTATCCAGACGGTCATAAACCTCAATTTTGCCCCTTTGCGATACTGAGGTAGCGCAATCCAGGACAAAGGGAAAATCTTCATCAGTGGGAAAGCCAAAAGTTAAAGGATTAGTACCTAACATATTTTCTACCCCAAAAGTAGGCGCAATTGAAGGTCGGGCATTAGTGCCGGTAACGCCAATCATACCGGCCTCAATTGCCATCAAGGAGTAATAACCAGCGATGCCATAATGGGTGGAATTTCGCGCTGCTACCATACCCATGCCATAGGTGCGGGCTTTATCAATCGCCATTTCCATACAACGGTAGCCAATAACCTGACCCATGCCATCATGGCCATCAACTACGGCCGTAGTCGGGCTCTCCCGCACTATTTCGAAATTAGTAACTGCTTGTTGGATACCCATTTTAATCCGATCATAGTAGATGGGCTTCAAACGTCCGATGCCATGAGAGTCTATGCCCCGTTTATCGGAGGTGATCAGTACCCGGGCACAAATATGGGCTTCGCTTTCCGGGACCCCGAGGCCGATAAAAACATCGGACATAAAGTTCTCCAGGAAATCAAAATCTAGATAACAAATCGGTTCCGTCACAGCAATTACCCCTTTTCAACGCTTATTAGGATTCTACTGGAAAACTGCGAGCACAATCCATAGCTCGCTGCCAGCCATTTAAAAGCTTGCGGCGCGGCTCATTTTTCATCTGAGGAATAAATGATTGATCAACTTTACGAGTAGCCCGTAATTCGTCTAAGTCTTGCCAGTATCCGGTAGCCAAGCCCGCTAAGAACGCAGCTCCGATAGCAGTGGTTTCCGTAATTCGCGGTCGTTCCACACAAACACCTAGCATGTCAGCCTGGAATTGCATAAGGAAATTATTTATGGCAGCTCCGCCATCGACCTTAAGCGAATCCAGAGTGATATGGGAATCACGGGTCATAACCTCCAAAATATCATAAGTTTGATAAGCTATTGATTCCAGGGCAGCTCGGGTCAAATGGGCCCGACCAGAGCCACGAGTAAGGCCCACCAGGGTACCCCGAGCATACATATCCCAATGTGGTGCTCCTAGACCGACAAAGGCCGGCACCAGATAAACACCACCATTATCAGGAATAGAGATAGCCAAGGCTTCCGATTCGCTGGCCGTGGAGATAATCTTCATTTCATCGCGCAGCCATTGCACGGCAGCTCCAGCGATAAAAACGCTACCTTCCAAGGCATAAGTGATTTTATCCCCAATACCCCAGGCAATCGTAGTCAAAAGGCCATGGGGTGAGCTAATGGCTTTTTCGCCGGTATTCATTAACAGGAAGCAGCCGGTTCCATAGGTATTTTTGGCGCTGCCGGGTACGAAACAAGTTTGGCCAAAGAGAGCCGCTTGTTGATCGCCAGCGATTCCAGCCACCGGGATCGGGCAATCGAAGAGTTCAGGAGTGGTATAACCATAAATGGTACTAGAACCCATCACCTGGGGCATCATAGTTTTGGGAATGGCGAAATAGTCCAAAAGTTCCTGATCCCATTGGAGTTCGTGAATATTGTATAGCATAGTACGGGAGGCATTGGAATAATCAGTCGCATGTACCTTGCCACCAGTAAGTTTCCATACGAGATAAGAATCAACGGTACCAAAAATCAACTCACCCCGCTCGGCACGTTCCCGAGCCCGCGGAATAGTATTAAGAATCCAGGCTAACTTGGTAGCCGAAAAATAGGCATCAATAACTAGTCCAGTCTTATCCCGCACCATATCACCAAGGTGGGCAGCTTTCATTTGCTCACACATGGGGGCAGTGCGCCGGCATTGCCAGACGATGGCGTTACTAATCGGGCGTCCGGTATCACGTTCCCAGACAATAGTAGTCTCGCGCTGATTAGTTATTCCGATACCACTGATGCTTTGAGCACTAAGATTAGCCTGCTGCAGTGCCTGCTTAGCAACATGATAGGTGACTTCCCAAATCTCCTGAGGGTCATGTTCTACCCACCCCGGCTGTGGGTAGATCTGCGAAAATTCCCGGTAAGCTCGGGAAACAATGTTGCCGGTATGATCGATAATAAGTATGGTGCTGCCAGTAGTACCCTGATCAATTGCCATAATGTATTCTTTGGCCATAGGTATACCTCCCCAAGTTTGCCGTTCCACTTAATTTATAGTTATTTGTTGATATAGCTCCTTGTAATAACCTGTCAAAACGGGGTTTTCCAGCTCGCGTTCGGTTTGAGGAAGGCTAAGACTAAGCCGGCTTTTAACTTGAGCTGGACGGTTAGTCAAAATAAGAATATCATCCCCTAATAATAATGCTTCATTAATGTCATGGGTAACGAAAAAAACGGTTCTCTGATCAAGAGCCCATAAACGAATAAAGGCAGTGATTAAGGTTTGCTTAAGACTAAGGTCTAGCCCAGTAAATGGTTCGTCCATCAGCAGCAAAGATGAAGGATAAGCAAAAGCTCGAGCGATGGCTACTCTTTGGCGCATACCTCCACTTAGTTGATAAGGATAATAATCCGCAAAGGCCGACAGTTCAACCATCTCCAGGTAACGCTGAATTTTCTCTTGACGTTCGGACGATGTAAGCTGATCTTTCAGAACAAAATCAAGATTGCCCCCTACTGTTTTCCAAGGTAGTAAGCGTGGTTCCTGAAATATATAGCTGACCGGTTGCCCCGCAAAGCCTTCAAGATCACCGGCATCTGGTTTGATGAGTCCGGAGATAATATTAAGCAGCGTAGACTTACCACAGCCGGATGGGCCTAAAATACAGGTCAGGCGGTTGGCCTCCGCCGTAAGGGTTAGCTGATCGAATACTACCAAGCTGCCAAAACGCTTACTAATATTATTAATATGTAGTGGCACGGTATCATCTCCATAACCTAAAACGCTGTTCCAGTGAGCGCATCAGGTGCTCGAATAAATAGCTGATGGTGATTAGTACTACGGTATAAGCTAACACCTGCGGGGTATCCAGGTTCATTTTAGCCCACATCATCTGGGTACCAACGGCAGATAGGGGTTGGCACAAAACCTCAGCTGCAATAATGACCTTCCAGGTGATGCCCATAGCACTAGAGGCACCAGCCATAATATAAGGAATAATTGCTGGTAGATAAAGCTCAAAAAACTGACGACGTGAACTCACCTGATAAACGGTAGCCATTTGTGCCAGTTCAATATCGACCTGGCGGATGCCTTCCACCACATTGCCATAGAGAATGGGAAAGGCAATTAATAAACAAACCAGTACCGGTACCAGGTTACTATTAGTCCAAATGATGGCTAAAATTACGACTGACATTACTGGGGTAGAGCGAATAACAGTCATTATTGGCTGGAGTAGCCCAAAAATAGTTCGGCTCAATCCACCGGCTAAGCCAAAGATCAGTCCCAGGAGACAGGAAATAAAAAAGCCCAAGAGACCACGACTGACCGTATACCCTAGTGCAGGCCAGAACTCCGGTTGGCCGAGCAGGTGCCATAGTGCAAAAAGGGTGGTCTCTGGTCCGGGAAAAATAAAAGGCGAACCAGCGGCAAGAGATACCATTTTCCAGACTGCCAATAAAAAAATGACCGCGTAAATTGTAAGTCTATTGCTGGAAGTAGAAGCCATCGTCAGGTAGTTTACCTCCTGTACTAGTTGGGTCAAACTTAATTATGATTTTAAAGAAGCTTTCCAGTGCAGGACGACTAGTAGTAGCTGCCTTAAAGCTCAGATTTAAACGAGGGATAGCTTTGGTTGCTACTGCTGCCTTCATACCTACCCCGTGCTTTTCAACCAAGATACCCGCTTCCTGGGGATGGTCATTTACCCACTCAATAGACTGTTTTACTTGTTGGCAAAGAGAAGTCACTGCTTCGGGGTTACCTGTTAGGAGGCTTTTTTTAACTATTAGGCAGGTTTGGGGCAACGGCATATTATTCGTTGCCTTTTGCCATTCCTGCTGAAGGTCGATTACATTTTTTATCGCGGGGTTACCAGTAGTGACCACGGTAAGCCATGGTTCAACTAGCAAACCAGTTTTTACCCGACTGGCAGCCATACTTTGCGCCAGCTCGGTTTGACCCAAGGAGTAGTCAAGAATAACATCCGTCGGTTGCAAGCCATTGGCTTGGAGCAGATAATTGAATACCAAGTCGGGGGTTGCCCCTTTGTCGGTAAGATAAATCTTTTGCCCTTTAAGCTGATCAATCCCGGTCAGTTGTTGGTTATCGCTGGCGAGATACATAACCCCCCAACAGGTAACTCCGACTAGCTGGTAATCGATACCTTTATTATAGAGCTTTGCGGCCAAGTTAGGAGGTAAAAGAGCAGCGTCAATTTGACCCTTTACCAGGTCGGGAATCATCAAATCAGGAGAATTATATATCTGGTATTCCGTTTTTACTCGCTTGGTGAGGAATGGCTTGGTATCTAACATTGGTATCAGGCTGACGGCTGAGGGGCCTCGCAAAGTGGCAACTTTGACTGTGCTCTCTGGTTGGTTGGGGGCAGATACGGGGGCGACAAACTTCTCAGTGGAACATCCTGATAAAAGCATGATTGCGCTAGCTAGCAGCAAGCATGTCATGGTTTTCTTCATAATAAAGATCATCTCCTATGGTTCTAGTATCTATGAGCAAATATTAGACAATTACCGGCTAATACCTGCTCACTTTAATAACAAAGTGGATTAGCTTGTGTTTATAATGTTTGGACTTGAGGGAAGGGGGATAAACTGCTTCTAATCGCCTAGATGGCGAAAATCAGGTTGTAATCCCTTAAAATGGGGTATTCTAAATGCTGGGTATACTTGACAAAGTAATTTTTAGGGTGCTATTTTTTTAGTAGAACTTCATTAGCACTCAAGGCAGGAGAGTGCTAACAGGGGGTGGGGTTAATTGCAGCTCGACGAACGTAAAAAGAGGATCCTGGAAGCAGTGATCAGAGAATATGTTAAGACCGCTGAGCCGGTGGGGTCGCGCTCGATTGCCCGCCAATCTGATTTGGGAGTTAGTGCTGCTACGGTACGTAATGAGATGTCAGATCTCGAGGAAATGGGTTATCTGGAACAGCCCCATACCTCGGCCGGACGCATACCTTCAGAAAAAGGCTTTCGATATTTTGTGGATTGCATGATGGAGCCAGAGGAGCTAACGGACCGCGATCAAGATTTTCTGCGCCGGATGCTGGGGGAAAAGATTAATGGTCTTGAGGATTTAGTGCAGCAGACCAGCAATGTGCTTTCTAATTTTTCTCATTATGCATCATTAGTTATTAGTCCAGCTCCCCAAGGGGATGAAGGTTTCCGCAAAATGGAACTGATACCACTGGAGCCAGGCCGGGCTTTGTTAGTGCTTATTACCGATAAAGGTATGATCATGCACCGAAAATTGGATGTCGATGCCGGCTTAACGATGCATGACCTGGAGCAAGTATCCACTATTTTTAATCAGCAGTTGGTGGGTACCCGGATTAAAAATATGCGAACTACGGTTTTACAGAGCCTGCGGCATGAATTATTACATCGGCGACAATTAATGGATGCTGCCTTGGAAGTGGTTGATGATCTACTAGTTAGTTCACAAGAGGACAAGATTAGGGTTTCAGGGGCACTCAATATTCTAAATGAGCCTGAATTCAAAGACTTGGATAAACTAAAACGTATTCTGGGGGTATTAGAGGAAGAGCAGTTTATTAAAAAACTCCTGGAAGACAAAAACTTAAATGAGGTTAAGATAAAAATCGGCCAGGAAAATGAAGTAGAACAGGTTAGAGAGCTGAGTATTGTCTTTACGGCTTATGAATTGGGTGATGGTACGGTGGGAAGAATTGGGTTGATTGGTCCGGTACGTATGCAGTACTGGCGAGCTTCGGCCACAGTTAATACCGTGCGTAATATCATTCAAGACATGGTCGATCAGTTTAAATAACGGGGGGCGAATTTATGCCCGATCAGGTTACTTCTCCACAGGAAGTGGATGAAAGATTCCAAGCCCTATTAACTAATGCTAACGCAGCTCGGGTAATCGCCCGGACTGTCGAAGGCACTATTGGACCTAAGGGTCTTGACACCATGATGGTTGATCGTTTTGGTGATGTGGTTATCACCAATGATGGGGTAACCATCTTGAAACTGATGGAGGTATCCCATCCAGCGGCCCGTATGATCATCAATGCCGCCAAAAATCAGCAAGAAAAAGTGGGGGATGGCACCACTACTACTACCATTATTGCCAGCACTTTAGTGGCGGAAGGGACAGCGCAAGTGCTTAAAGGGGTGCCGGTTACTAAGGTGATTGAGGGTATAGCCCTAGGTATCGCTGAAGCTGAACGACTGGTACTTGAAATCGCCCGTCCGGTAACTAATTTGAATGACCCATTGTTGTATCGCATAGCCCTGATTTCCGCCCGCGAAAATCGCCATTTGGCTGATCAGGTGATGGAAGCCGCCCGGTTAACCGGTAGCGAAAAACTTTTACAGGATGACTATAACTTTGCTGATGCAGTAGTAGCCCGCGCGGGGGCAACTAGTGATGTCTTTATGGGGGTTTTGGTTAATAAGGAGCCCCTAAATCGAGATATGCCGGGTGCGGTGGATTATCCCCGTATTCTGGTTATAGATGATAATTTAGCACCGGAACAGCTTCCGGAAGAAGCCTTATCCACCGATACGGGTGCCCGTTACCAAATGGAACTGGATGCTCAGTTTGAAACGAACATTCGTCGTTTGGTGGAAATGGGGGTCAAGGTGGTGATGGTCGACCGGGGTGTCGACGACCGAGCTGATGAAATCCTGACTGAAGCCGGGGTGATAGTTCTCGAGCGGGTTTCCCATCGGGAATTACTGCGGGTTTGTGAACATACCGGAGCTCGGATGGTGAAACGTATTGCTTTGAAACGTGACCCCGGCGACCTGGCAAGATCACTGGGGCAGGCTCGGCGCGTGGAAGTCAACCGACGTCATGGTTATACTGTGGTGGCCGGCGGCGAAGGGAAACCTTTAGCCACCGTACTGGTCGGAGCGGCCACTGATGAAGTGGTAGATGAGGAAGAACGAATGGCTCGTGATGCCGCAGCAGCCTTGCAGGCTGCCCTCAAAGGCGGCATGGTGCCAGGTGGAGGAGCCTGTGAGCTTTATCTGGCCTTGGCCATGGAGAATCTGTCACGCCAAGTGCGTGGAATGGCATCCTATGGTGTCCTTTGTGTACGCGAGGCGCTGACCAGACCATTTGCTTGTTTGGTGGCTAATGCGGGCTTTAATCCGCTAGAAAAATTGGGTGATGTATTAGCAGCACAGAGTGAAACTGGCAATCACGCTTTGGCTCTGGATTGTGACCGGGGTCAGGTTGTTGATATGTGGGAAATTGGGGTGGTAGATCCGGTACCCGTCAAGATCAATGGGCTAAAAGCTGCTGGGGAGGTGGCACGGGCGATACTGCGTATCAATACCATAGTGAAGAAAAAAGAAGTCACTAGTGAAGATTTTGATTTTACCTAAAGGAATAATTCGAGGTGAGGGAAGTAATGGACAACTTGATTAACCAGGAAATACTGGAACCAACAATCGAGGGAGAGGGCAGTGCTCCCGAGGATGAAGTGAGCCGCTTGAACCGATTATTAGCGGAGAAAACTGCAGAAGCTGAAAGTAACCATGAAGCATTTTTGCGGACGCGCGCCGATCTGGATAATGCCCGTAAACGTTGGCTTAAAGAACGCGAAGATTTAACCCGTTATAGTGCGCTGCCCTTAATTAAGCGCTTGCTGCCAGTGGTCGATGATTTTGATCGCGCTTTGGCGGCCGCCCATGAAAGTTCAGATTTTGTTGCCCTGGTTAAAGGGGTCGAGATGGTCGAACGCAAATTACACGATTTACTCAGTCAGGAAGGGCTAGTCGCGATTGAAGCCCTAAACTGTGAATTTAACCCGGAAAATCACGAAGCTTTGATGGTGGAATACACCGATGAGATCGAGGATAATATCATAATTGAGGTTCTGCAAAAAGGGTATATGCTTCACGATAAAGTGATTAAGCCGAGCCTAGTAAAAGTAGCGAAAAAAACTAGCGGGCAACCGCAATAAGCCTGGGAGGTGCTTGTTAGATGGGTAAAGTAGTAGGAATTGATTTGGGGACCACTAACTCGTGTATTGCTGTGATGGAGGGTGGAGAAGCCAACGTTATCCCTAATGCTGAGGGTGAACGTATTACCCCGTCAGTAGTGGCATTTTCGAAGACTGGTGAACGCCTGGTAGGACGAGTAGCTAAAAGGCAATCGATCACTAATCCAGATCGTACTGTAGCGTCGATTAAGCGGCATATGGGTACTGGCCATAAGGTGAAAATCGATGGCAAAGAATATACCCCCCAGGAAATATCGGCAATGATCTTACAGAAAATGAAGACTGATGCTGAAGCTTATCTGGGTGAACCGGTAACCCAAGCAGTTATAACCGTGCCAGCGTATTTTACCGATGCACAGCGCCAAGCCACCAAGGATGCGGGTAAGGTAGCTGGGCTGGAAGTGTTGCGTATTATCAATGAACCGACCGCTGCCGCTTTAGCCTATGGTCTGGACAAGGAAGGCACGCAGACTATCCTGGTCTTTGACTTGGGTGGTGGAACCTTTGATGTTTCGATTTTGGAAATCGGTGACGGTGTATTTGAAGTTAAAGCTACCAGCGGCAATAACCGTCTGGGGGGCGATGATTTTGACGAACGTATTATCAATTTCTTAGCGGATGATTTCAAAAAGAATAATGGCGTTGACCTCCGTACTGATAAGATGGCCACCCAACGCTTGAAAGAAGCCGCCGAAAAAGCCAAGCATGAGTTATCGACTTTGCAAACTACTGATATTAATATTCCCTTTATTTCAGCCACTCCGGAAGGACCTTTGCATCTCGAGAAACAGCTTACTCGAGCTAAGTTTGATGAATTGACGGCTGATTTAGTGGAAAAAACTATGGGGCCCACCCGCCAAGCTTTGAAGGATTCTGGCCTAAAAACCAGTGAAATTGATAAAGTAATTATGGTTGGTGGCTCTACCCGTATTCCAGCGGTGCAGAAGGCAATCAAAGATTATCTCAACAAGGAACCCTTTAAGGGGATTAATCCCGATGAAGTAGTAGCAGTAGGAGCGGCTATTCAAGCCGCCGTACTCTCCGGTGAGGTCAAGGATGTGGTTCTGCTTGATGTAACTCCGCTTTCTTTGGGCATAGAAACCCTGGGCAGCGTGTTTACTCGTATTATTGACCGTAACACCACTATTCCGACTTCGAAGAGCCAGATATTTACTACTGCAGCCGATAATCAGACCTCCGTAGAAATCCATGTGCTGCAGGGGGAACGAGCGATGGCCGGTGACAATGTCACCTTGGGTCGCTTTAATTTGGTCGGGTTACCCTCCGCCCCGAGAGGTGTACCGCAGGTCGAGGTCAAGTTTGATATCGATTCCAATGGTATCGCGCATGTTTCAGCTAAGGACTTAGCTTCTGGCAAAGAGCAAAAGATTGCTATCACCTCGAACACGGGACTATCAGATAACGACATCGAAAAGATGGTTCGTGACGCTGAACAGTTTGCCGAAGAGGATCAGCGGCGTAAGGATGAAGCTGAGACCCGTAATCAGGCTGACAACACAATTTATCAGGCTGAAAAGACCTTAAGTGAATTCGGTGAGCAGGCTGATAGCGCAACTAAAGATCGTATTACCTCAGCGCGGGATGAACTGCAAGCGATAATGGGAGGCAGCGATCTCGAAGCTATCAAGGCCAAAACTGATGAACTAATGAAGGCGGTATATGAACTTACCACCCAGATGTATCAAAATGCTAACGCGGGTGAAGAAGGTTCTCCTGCCGGTGAAGAAAATGTTTATGATGCTGACTTTAAGGTAGATGACGATAAATAAATCGTAAGGGCTATCAGGTTTCAGGTAAGATCAGGCTAGTTTCGGCTGGCCTGATCTTAAATTGGTTTCATTTGCAATTGTGTTTAATATAGTTATCATAGGCAGTCGCCTAGTCGACTATGGGGTGACAACTGAAAGGG
>JBLNAS010000037.1:0-4718 GCA_050259475.1 Methylocystaceae bacterium | reverse complement strand
GGTTCCAGTGGCTGCCAGTGGACATAAATGGATTAGTGGGATCTCCAACATCACACACGCCAAATTCATGAATATGAAAACCGTGTGGGCCAATTGGTTGGCTATCACCGCTGGCGGGTTGATAGGGAGGCAGACCCTTCACACTAACGGTTACCATGGTACCACCTTTAACGCTGGTAAAATAAACTCTACCATATAGATTAGGAGCTATTGGCCCTCCGTGTAATTCGGACATAACGATTGCGCGTTTTGCACGTGCAGCTTTACGGTTTTTTGGTTTAGTCACCATTTTAAAACTCCTTGCTGTTTTATATACTTTGTAGCTACATTATGTTTTTACTTATAGAAAAGTGATGCCCATCCGGTAGGGATGGGCGTTAAGGTTAAGATATTAAAATAACATGGGGTGTTACTGGGGTAGCCCAATGTCATCTTCATGTTTGAGGAGATCTTCAATTCTTCTTTCGATGCGGTTCAGGTCTAGCTGGGCCTCTTTTTTTATGCTCTTGCGCAGCATCGGGCCGATTTGATGTATATCATCGTAGATGTCTTTTAATAGTTCGAAAGATGCAGTAGCTTCCATCACTGCCTTGGGGGTTTCTACCATATCAGAAAGAACGGAGGTCTCAGTGCGAGAGGCGATTAGAGGATTATTCATTTGGTCAATGTAAACACGGGTTCTCCGCCCTGGACCACGGTCTTCCTCGATAGGCTCTAAAGCAATTATCTTATCTGAGCGGGCAAATTTACCATAGCCTAACGCAACGATGGTGTTTTCTCTAACTTCCATTATAATCACTGCCCTTTTTGGCTCAGCCTTTCCTTTTTATCAGGATGTTATACAGCTTACCTGGTGCCCAATCGTCAACCTGACAAGTACCCCTTATTAATATAAAGAAATCACCTAAATGCCAGGCACTTAGGTGATTTGAGAGCAAGTATGTACATGCGTTTTGATTAATTACCAACAACCAGTGGTTAACAAGTCGCATCTTAATTAAAGAATGTCTCTGGTTTCCTTGCTTTATTCCTTAGTTAGAAATCGAAGATTGTCAAACATTTCGACCACGGTAAGGGCACCGACACCACCAGGAACCGGAGTAATAGCTGATATTAGTCCCTGTTCTATAACTGCGGGGTCAACATCACCAACTAGGGTGCCATTAGGTAAGACATTGGTGCCAATGTCGATAACCACAGCTTCAGGATTGACCATATCCGGGGTAATAAAGCCAGGTTTACCGACCGCACTAATTAATATTTCTGCGGTTTTAGTAATAGCAGTTAAGTTGCGAGTCTGAGAATGACAAATGGTAACCGTGGCACTTTCCTTAATCAACATATTGGCTAGCGGTAATCCCACCACAATACTGCGCCCGATAACTACCACTTTTTTCCCGACTAATGTAATACCATAACCTTTTAAAATGCTGACTGCACTTTTTGGAGTAGCTGGCTTTACTCCCGTGTTGCCAGACATGAGAATTCCCAGGTTGTAGGGGTGGACACCCTCAATATCTTTAGACGGGTTTAGATACTTAACCATTTCGGTTTCATCAATATGGGCGGGGATGGGAGAGGCTAGCATAATACCGGTAACCTCAGGCGCGTTATTTAAAGCTTGTAGCTGTTCAATAGCTTCTGCTTGGCTGATCTCTTTGCTCAATCGAATAAGCTTGACCTCTACCCCGGTTCGTTCACCATATTTCCTTAAGGATCTGATGTAGACATCGGAGGCATCGTCATCACCAATCTGGAGGATAACAAAAACCAAATGGCGATTATTAGCCCAAGTAGTAAAATCGTGTTGGCGTTCTTCTCTAATTTTGGTACCGGATAATAAAATCAAGATAAATCCCTCCGTTATCTAAGCTCTGATTGGTGGACATGGCCACGGGTTCGAGAGGCGATGACACCTGGAATGGTGACAATTATGAATAGCAACATTGATACGTGCAAGGCGGTTAGTATTTGCGGTGCTTGCTCGGGTGATGGTTTGCCATTACCGACAATAGTGGCAATGATAAGAGTTACCATTGTCATACTTAGAGATTGGCCGAGTAACCGCGCCGTACTTAGGGTGGAAGCAGCAAAACCATATTGGTGTGGGGGTACCGAACTCATGATGGCATTATTGTTCGGGGGTCCAAATAAACTAAAGCCTAAACCGGTAACCATTAGACCTAAGATAACCCAATATAAAGGGGTGTTAGCATCAAGAAATAGGAATACCGATAATCCGAGGGCGGTAATAATCATACCCCAGGTAGCAATTGTTTGTGGTTCTAATCGATCAGATAAGCGGCCAGAATAGGGAGCAATTAATGCCATTACTAATGGTTGGGCTAACATGACCGAGCCGGCGAGCGCTGGGTTTAAACCCTTGACCATTTGCAGGTAAAGCGAAACTAAAAAACCGAGGCCACTTGTCGCGACATAGCTAATTAGGGCAGCTAGATTCGAGTTAATGAATATACGGTTGCCGATAAAAGCCTTGATATTAAAAAGGGGCTGTTCGGCTTGCATATCTTGGCGGAAAAACATCACTAATAGAATTAGTCCAACCAGCAAACTAATCTGGGCTAACCAGCCACTGGTAATGGCTGCTATACCGTACAAAGTGGCGATCAGCCCCACACTGTAGAGGGCTGAGGCGTAGATATTAAAGGTCTGGTTAGTTTCATGGGTAGGTATTTCTTTAATTTTATAAATTGCTATTTGAGCTAAAAGAGTAAGAGCAAAAGATATATAAAAAATATAGCGCCAGCTCAAACTATGAGTAATCAAACCACCCAATACCGGGCCAGCGGAAACCCCGATATAAACCACGGCAGCATTAATGCCCAAAATTTTGCCGCGCATTTGAGCAGGAAAAGCAGTGGTTAACATGGCCATGCCAGTACTAAAGACACAGGCACCACCAATTCCTTGGAAGATTCGCATGATGAGAAGAATTGAAGCATTGGGCGATAGACCGCAGCCTAAGCTGGAGAGACCGAAAATAAATACGCCAATGGAAAAGATTTTCTTTCGACCGTAGATATCAGAAAGTCTGCCCATCGGCAATAGAAGCGCAGCGGTAGATAAGAGGAAGCCGGTAGCTAACCAAGTTAAGGTTACCGTGCTGGCATTTAGATCCTTACTTATGGCTGGAACTGCCAAATTAATTGCGCTGCCGGTGAAAGGTGTGAGGAAAGCAGTAATTAAGACCGCTAGCATGATGTAGGTGGACGATTTATCTTGCATGGACTTACCTCCAGAAATCTTGAGTGGATACAGACTATATACAGTTTAACTATCGTTTTGGAGGGTGTCTACCATCTGCCTCATGAATACAATGTAAAACAAATAATCTTGTAAAATGATGTAAAAATGTGGATAAGTACTGAGCTTGTGGAGGGTTAGTGGTTCGATTATAATAATATGGACAAACTGTTCGGCTTTGGTTGACCTTACCCTGATAAGGTACTATTCTCGGCAGAATTTTATGAAAGAGGTGAATAATGGCAGAAACGGAGAAATTACAGATTATTCCCCTGGGCGGTATGGGGGAAATCGGTAAGAATATGACAGCTATTAGGTATCAGGATAACATTGTAGTTATAGATTGTGGGCTTATGTTTCCCGAGGAAGAATTATTGGGAATTGATATTGTAATTCCCGATATTACTTATCTGCTAGATAACCGGGATAAAGTCAAAGGGATTATTCTCACGCATGCCCATGAAGATCATGTAGGCGCTTTGCCTTATGTGATGAAAGAGCTTGATGCCCCAATATTTGGGACACGGCTTACGTTAGGTATTGCTGAGAACAAGCTTAGGGAATTCGGTTTAGTGGGAAAAACTAAGCTGTGTGTCGTCAAACCCAGGGAAAAGGTAAATCTAGGCCCCCTCACTCTGGAGTTTATTCGAGTAAGCCACAGTATACCGGATTCGGTAGCGGTAGCTATCCACACCCCGCTTGGTGTTATCGTCCATACCGGGGATTTTAAACTTGATCAAACACCAATCGACGGGCAGGGCGTCGACTTCGCCAAATTTGCGGAACTAGGAGAAAAAGGCGTTCTTCTCTTAATGTCAGACAGTACTAATGCTGATCGTGTGGGATATACCCCGTCAGAGCGAGTAGTAGGTAAGGCGTTTGAGGAATTATTTGGCCAATGTGAAGGCCGGATAATAGTAACTACTTTTGCTTCTAATATTCATCGCATCCAGCAGGTTGTCAATACTGCTTGCCATTATGAGCGTAAAGTCGCTATTGTGGGTCGCAGTATGGTTAATAATATTAATATTTCTCGTGAGCTTGGGTACATCAACATTCCCGATGGTACCATAATTGAAATGGAAGATATTAACCGTCATCCAGCGAATGAGGTAGTTATTATAACCACTGGTAGTCAGGGGGAACCGATGTCCGCACTTACCAGGATGGCTACTGCTGATCATCGCTGGGTGGAGATTATGTCTGGGGATACGGTAATTATTTCAGCTACCCCGATTCCTGGTAATGAAAAGCTAGTAGCTCGTACTGTTGACTTGCTTATGCGCCAAGGGGCAGAAGTCATATATGAGCGCGAATCCGGGGTGCATGTCTCTGGCCATGGCAGCCAGGAAGAGATGAAAATTATTTTGGGAATGATAAAACCGCGCTATTTCATTCCAGTGCATGGTGAATACCGGCATTTAATGAAGCATGCCAAACTGGGTGAAAGCATG
>JBLNAS010000036.1:0-3331 GCA_050259475.1 Methylocystaceae bacterium | reverse complement strand
AGCGTGGTTCTTGCAAACTGAGAGGGGGCTTAATGCCCCCTCTCTTTATGAATATTCGGAGGTGGACTAGGTGAATTCTACCTTGATTAAGATAGCTCGCGGCGATGAGGTTGCACCGTTGGTATTAAAAAATGGCCGGATAGCTTTTTTGCCCACCGGTGAGATAATATCAGGTGACTTGGCGATTGCCGATGGTTATATTGCGGGAGTTGGCAATTACCAGGGGCAGACAGAAATTGATCTCGAGGGATGTTTAGTAGCTCCCGGTTTAATTGAAAGTCACGTACATATTGAAAGTAGCTTTATTACTCCAAGTGAATTCCTTAAAGCGGTCGCCCTATTTGGTACCACTACGGTGGTGGCAGACCCCCACGAAATAGTAAACGTCCTCGGACTGGATGGGATAAAGTACATGTTGGCAGATAGCCAAGATGCGATAATTGACCTGTTTCTAGAAGTGCCTTCTTGTGTTCCGGCTACCGAATTGGAGACTTCTGGTGCGGTCGTAGGGGCTAAGGAAGTAGCAGAAGCCTTGAACTACCCAAGAGTGGTAGGTTTAGGTGAGGTGATGAATTTTCCTGGGGTTATTGCTGGTGACCCGGAAATCCTAAGGAAAATAGGAACTGCCCTGAGTCATGGCATGGCAGTAGCGGGGCACGCACCGTTAATTACGGGTAAAGCCTTAAATGCCTACCTAGCTGCCGGTATTCAATCTGATCATGAAATTGTAACCTTGGAAGAAGGACAAGAGAAGCTGCGTCTGGGTATGCGGGTACTGCTGCGTTATGGCTCGGCAGCCCGGGATATTTTGCACTTGTATCCGCTGATTAATGAAAACACTGCACCTTATATGGCACTGTGCGCCGATGACCGTCATCCAGAGGATCTATTAGAAGAAGGTCACCTTAATTTACATCTAGCCTTTTTGGTAGCCCAGGGCATAAATCCACTGTTAGCACTACGTTTAGCATCTAGCAATCCCGCTCAACATTACGGGTTTTTAGACCGGGGAATTATTGCACCGGGTAAACTAGCTGATCTTAATATATACGATGACTTAAAGACCTTTGTTCCCCGGATGGTATTTAAGCGCGGGCAGTTAATTGTTCAAGATGGGCAGATAGTAGCCCCCTTAACTCCTAGTAGAGAAGCTCATTTTATCAACTCGGTTCATTTGGTAGAAGATAAGATTGACTTTAGGATAAAGGCCCAGGGAGCTAAGGTGCGGGCAATTAAGTTGTTGCCTAATCAAATTTTAACCGAGGAATTACCGGTTGCCCCGCCGGTCATAGATGGTTACTTTTGTGCTGACCCGGAGCATGACTTACTTAAATTAACTGTTGTTGAAAGGCATGGAAAGGGCGGGGGATTTAGTAACGGGTTCCTTAGTGGTTATGGGCTAAAGCGGGGTGCTCTGGCGCAGACCATTGCTCACGACTCTCACAATGTGGTAATAGTCGGGGTGAGTGATGAGGCCATGCATCAAGTGTTGCGGCGAATAAAAGCAATACAAGGTGGTATTGTGTTGTGGGACGAGGAGAAGTTCTATGAACTGCCACTACCAATAGCTGGATTGATTAGTCCCTGGGCTTTAACAGAAGTAAAAAATTGTCTGCAGGTTATAATAAGGAAAGCACGGGAGTTAGGTGTGCCGGAAGGTATTGACCCGGTGCTTAGTCTAGGGTTTATTGCGTTGCCAGTAATCCCCCATCTTCGGTTAACTGACCGGGGATTGGTGGATGGAGCTAAGGTAGAGTTTACTAGCCTATTTATAGAATAAATCGGTTTAAGGCCATAAACCTGATGGGAGGTTAGTAGTTTGTCAGTCTTATTTAAGAATGGAACTATAGTTACCATGAACCCGAATCGTGATGTTATCCAGGGTGATATTCTGGTAGAGGGCGATCGGATTGCTCGTATTGGTAATTTAGAATCGATAGTAGCAGATCAGGTTGTAGATGCTACCGATCGGGTTATCATTCCCGGTTTAATTCAAGGGCATATTCATCTTTGCCAAGCTCTATTCCGGGGGATGGCTGATGATCTGGAACTACTCGACTGGCTTAAGCTCCGTATTTGGCCACTAGAAGGCGGGCACGATGAGGAATCACTCTATTATTCTTCTCTGCTTGGTATCGGGGAGTTAATGCGTGGCGGTACCACAGGAATTATAGATATGGGTACAGTTCACCATACTGATTCTATTTTTAGGGCGGTTAGGGAAACTGGTATACGATATTTAGGTGGCAAATGTATGATGGACTACGGTGATGAAGTTCCGGCTACTCTATTAGAGGATACTGATGCATCGATAACTGAGAGTGTTAGGCTGCTTGAAAAATGGAACGGTCAAGCAGATGGGCGTATCCATTATGCCTTTTGTCCGCGTTTTGCGGTATCATGTACGGATAAATTGCTGCGTGAGGTAAAAAAACTGGCTGATCAATATCAGGTTACGGTCCACACCCACGCTTCGGAAAGTAAGGGAGAAATTGCGGTCGTTGAAAAAGAACGAGGGATGCGCAATGTTCTCTATATTAATAGCTTAGGCCTTTGTAATGAAAGGTTAGTATTGGCGCATTGTATTCACTTGGATGACGAGGAAATGCAAGTCTTAGCGCAAACTGGAACCCATATCTGCCATTGTCCAGGTTCCAACCTCAAGCTGGCTTCTGGCATCGCGCCTATCCCCCGGTTATTGGAGTTAGGAGCCTCGGTAGCTTTAGGGGCTGATGGTGCACCCTGCAATAATAATCTCAGCCAATTTGTGGAGATGAGGCTGGCAGCTTTAGTACAAAAACCGCTACACGGGCCAACCGCCATGCCGGCGAACAAGGTTTTCGAGATGGCTACTCTCGGTGGAGCTCGGGCAATGCGGCTCGAGCATGAAGTCGGTAGTCTGGAGGTAGGTAAGAAGGCGGACTTAGCAGTAGTGGATTTGAGTGGTTGGCATACCTGGCCCCGCAATGCAGCAAGTGTTTATGCGCAGCTAGTTTATCAGGCTCAAGCTAACGATGTGGTAGCAACCATGATTGATGGGCAAATGGTTTATTTGGATGGGCAAATGCTGACTATTAATCAGCATGAGGTTATGGATGGTATCGATAGGGGACTGCAACGGGTCATTGATCGGGTAGGTTTGGATGCCAGCTATTATGGCTTACTCCGCTAAACGGGGACATATCCTCAAGGGACTACTTCCAGGGCGCCTAGGCCGGGTGAAATCACCCGGCCTTATTTTTTTGTTTCCTGGGTAGTGTAACCTTTAGCTACTTTTAACAATAGTATTAATGTAAGAGCTTACTTTATGGACAGGATGGCCACACTTTGG
>JBLNAS010000035.1:0-3642 GCA_050259475.1 Methylocystaceae bacterium | reverse complement strand
GAGTAATTCTCCTCTCCATCCGCTTAACCCTCCCCTCTCTCAAACGGGGACTTTAGCTCTCCTACCTTATAATAAGTCTCCATTTTTTCTTCTAAGAAAGTCCAGGTCTGCTCGGCATTAGTACTCCAATTGGTCGGGCAGGTGGAAAGAGCCTCGACAAAAGAAAATCCTCGACCATCAATCTGGTTTTGTAAGGCTTTCTTAATATAGCCTTTAAGTTGCCGATACTTGGATACCGTACCCCGAGCTACATATGCATGATCAGTAGTCAGAGAGGCTACCATTTCCGGCCCCATCGTCGGATAACCCGTCTTTTCCACGTCGCGCCCATAAGGGCTGGTCTCTGTCTTCTGCCCTGGCAAGGTAGTTGGAGACATTTGGCCACCGGTCATTCCGTAATTGGTATTGTTAGCTACGATAACCGTAATCTTCTCATTGCGTACCGCTGAATTGACCAGATGCTGAGAGCCGATGGAGTAAGCACCGCCATCGCCCATATAACCAATACATATCAAGTCAGGATTAGCCCGCTTAATTCCTACCATTACCGGATTAGTACGCCCGTGATGGGTTTGGGTGCTATCGCAATCAAAGAAGTTCCAACTAAGGAGGGAACAGCCGATATCACAGCCATATACCACCCGATCTTGGATGCCCAGTTCATCTATTGCTTCCCCCAGGGCCTTGAGCACAATGCCATGGCCACAACCGGGACAATATTTATGCGGCTTGGTTGGTAAGTACCAACTTTTTGGCATCGCTGCCTGTACTGCTGTCATAATCCTCTGCTGCCCCCTTTCTATAAAATACTCCGTACTTTATCAATGATTTCATTATCCATGATCCCCATACCTGGTTTGAGCAGGGATTCGATGGGGATGGTCTGCCCGTAAATCGCTTCCCGAATAATCTTGAGCAATTGCCCCTGAGCGGATTCTACTACCAGTAGCTTCTTGGCCCCCTTGGATATTGCCTCCAGCAAGTGGGGAGTGGGGAAAGGTTGCAAAGTAATGGGCCGGAAATACCCGACTTTAAGTCCTTCTGCTTGTAGTGCCTTTACCGCATCATCAGCAACCCGGCAAATTACCCCATGACTTACGACAATAACATCCGCATCTTCACAGGCATAGCTATCGCTCTCCATAATCTCGGGGGCAATGCGATCAAATTCCGCCTGGAACTTTTGAACTACCTCGTACAATTCTTCTTCCATACTATAGATATTGCAGAGGTGGACGCATTCACGGTCAACCCCGATTTTACCCGGTTTGCCCAGGAAGGGCTCAGGTTTAACCAGCTTGATGCCTCTTTCGGCGGGATCATACATTTCCACCGGCTCCCGCATCTTCGCTTGATAACCATCGCCCAACACAAAGGTAGGAAAACGATAAGTCCAGGCTGTATTAAAAGCCTTGAGCACGTAATCATATAATTCCTGGTGCGAGGAGGTAGAATAGACAATCCGGTGACCTTCCCCATTGCCACCCTTACAGGTTAAAGTAACCTCCTGCTGGGAGTAGATTACTGTACCTGAGGAAGGGCCGCCCCGCTGTTGAATAACTGCTACCAGCGGCAGACGCATGGCCTCAGCCATACTAAAGGGCTCCTGCATTAATGTGTTACCTGGACCGGCGGTAGCGGTAAAAGACCGTTTACCGGCTAAAATGGACCCGCAGACAGCAAATCCGGCTGAAATCTCATCCTCGGTCTGCAGGAATTCCCGGTTGTATTTTGGTGCTAACCGGGTCCAGTAATGCATGATCTCATTTTGGGGAGTAATCGGATAACCAAACATAATATCAATTTCAGCCGCCAAGGCTGCCCAGGCGACTACTTCGTTACCCGTCATAAAGGCCCGCTTGTTGCCGATGATGGGTTTCTCCACAAACTGCACCTCCTTAAAATCCAGCTACCACATGGCAGCAGGCATATATCGTTTAATAAATTTTATAGATTCACCTTCCCAGATTGGGGAGGTGATTTGCTCCCTAAGTCGGTCATCCATTACCGTAAAGGCAATGGGGAGTCCTAGCTGGGCTTCCACTTCCTTTAGCTTCTTCAAGCCGGTCGCCACTAACTCTGGAGTAGTCTCATCACTTAAATGGGTGTTATTAACTATGGCATCCACCCGCCCCAGAGAACGGATATACTCAATAATATCGGGGACTTCAGTTGTCATCGGACGGGTTGTATTAATCACTACCAGTACTCTAAGCTCAGAAGACTCATTGGCACCTTCGACCAAATTTAAAGTACGAGCGCCCTGCACCCCATAGCCAATATCCATAATAATATGTCCTGGTCGCATTAGAACCCAACGGGCAGCTGGCATCATAGTGCTCCCCGCTTCACCCAGACCATAAACATCACTGCGACTCCAGCCGACCACAGCAATATTCATAGCTTCTAACTGTTCTTTAATCGGACGTAGTGTATAAAAGGGTTCGACGGTATCTAGATCAACCAAAGTGACTTCAAGTTCACCTCCAGCCAGTTCCAGGGCCCGATTAATGGCATTTTCACTCTTGCCGCTGGCATATTCCCCAATGTAAGCTTCAACCACTCGGGGCACTCGCCATCTCTCCCTATTAGTTCAAGTGTTAGCTGAAAGTTATTTAATAGTATATGATACAGCTTATTTAAGGTCAATAATAATACTATTTATTATTAAATAGGAGTCACAATTGAGTGAATATAATATATTGTGTACAATATATTCTTGCAACAGCTCGCAAATCTTTTCAACTTAGAGTATATCTCCTTCCTAATATAGGACTATTAAATTAACATTTCGAATTAAAATGACTATTCAAAATAAATTCCCAAGTGGTAAAATTATTATTACGACATGTAATTTTCCGCTCGAACTTTTTACTTTGGTTACACTCGAAGACTATACATCTAATTTTAGGAGGGTTTGCAATGGATAACCGACGGTTTGATTCCTGGCCTCTACTTGATAACTATCTGGAGGTAACCCACACAATTCCCGAGACCTTTGCTAATGCCGTTACCCATGTCGGTGACCGGCCGGCCAATATCTTTAAAGAAAATGAAGCTTGGCGGACGGTAACCTATAGCGAATGGAATGGAATATCACGGGAGATTGGAGCTGCTTTACTAAGTCTGGGTCTGCAGACTAATGACCGCAATTCTGTTTTTTCTCACACCTGCGCCCAGTGGGGATGGTCTGATATCGGCAACCAGATGGCGGGGGGAACAACGGTAACCATTTTCCCCACCTTAAGTGATGATGAGATTATATTTATTATTAACCATTCGGCAGTAAAATATATTTTTACCGGCACTCCTGTACTAGTAGATCGCCTACAAAGCTTACATACCGAGATACCTGGCCTTGAAGGTATCATTTGCCTCACCGAAGCATTTACCGGCAATGAGGTTGATACCTGGAGTCTCGATCAATTCCGTGCGTTGGGGCGTAAGTGGCAAGCTGACCACCCTGTTGATCTGGATGCTCGCATTAATAGTCTGCAAGCCGATGATGGGGCTACCATTATCTATACCTCCGGCACCACCGGCAAGCTAAAGGGCGCTCGTTTTACTCAAAAAGATTGTGTCGTCGCCACCTGGCGCGCTCTAAAAATGTGTGCCGTTGGTGGCACCCCTGTTAACTTTGAA
>JBLNAS010000034.1:0-4810 GCA_050259475.1 Methylocystaceae bacterium | reverse complement strand
CCTTGCCTACCGGTATGCCCGGGGGAAAAACACTGCTAAGTCCTGAAGTAATAACCTCTTCATCAGCATTGATTTTGACAAAATAGGGGATATTATTCATGGTGATATAACCATCATTCCCCAGTCCATTAACGATACCCGGTGCTCTACTCTGCTGAATTATTGTCCCTACCCCACTTTGTCGACTGGTAATTAATAGTACCTCGCTAGTATGCTGCTGCATATTAATTATCCTACCAACAAGTCCATCCGGGGTAATAACCGCTAAATCACGTTTAATCCCATCTTGACTGCCTCGATCAATAAACAGGGTCTCATTCCAATAACCAGGACTTCGGGCAATGACCCTAGTACCTAATAGCTGGAATTGAGGTGAATAATTGCTGAAACCCAAGATCTGCTGGAGGCGTCCAGCTTCAGCCTGGTACTCCTTTAGTCGCTGGTTATCCATCCGCAACCTATCAACTTGGCTTTGCAAAAGCCGGTTTTCATTATGTAATCTATCCTTGTTGGCAAAATAAAAATCCACTCTATTAAAAGCAATATTAAGCTGCTCTACCTGAACTTGCAAAAATCCATAAATTGTACGTACTGTCTTTTCAGGCACACTAAGTTTAGCCCGTTCTTGTCCACTCCAATGGGCAAACGACAACATGGCTAGAATTAAAACTAATACTAACCACCACCATCGTCTTTTCCAAATGGTCCCCACTTACTCCTTCTCCTCTGCCATGTGATTACATCCGCCGGGGACGAATTAGAACTCTTTTGAGCACTTCAATATTCTCTAATACTTTGCCAGTTCCTCGGGCTACTGCCAACAACGGTTCTTCACAAACATAAACCGGCATATTGGTTTCCCGAGTAACCAAAGTATCAAGGCCCTTGAGCAGAGAACCACCTCCGGCCAAAACAATACCCCGATCCATGATATCAGCCGCCAGTTCCGGTGGCGTCTTTTCCAGACATACCTTGATAGCCTCAATAATGGCTACCACGGGCTCTGATAAAGCTTCCTGTATCTCCAGAGAAGAAACCTGAATCGTCTTCGGCAAGCCAGTTATTAAATCTCGGCCTCTAACTTCGTAATAAGCGGCTTCACCCTCCCAAAGGGCTGAACCAATATTGATCTTAATATCTTCGGCCGTCCGCTCGCCGATCAATAAGCTATAGGTTTTCTTTAGATGCTGGATAATAGCATCATCCATCTCATCACCAGCAACTCGTACCGAACGGGCGGTAACTATCCCCCCGAGAGAAATAACAGCTACCTCGGTTGTCCCCCCACCAATATCCACAATCATGTTGCCCGTAGGCTCATGCACTGGTAACCCAGCCCCGATTGCTGCGGCCATCGGTTCTTCAATGAGATAAGCCTCTTTGGCCCCCGCCTGTAAGGCGGCTTCCCGAACAGCTCTTTCCTCAACCGTGGTTACTCCAGTTGGCACACTGATAACCACTCGGGGTTTGGCCAGTAGGGTACCCTGCCCCATGGCTTTACTGATGAAATATTTTAGCATCGATTGGGTTATGTCAAAGTCGGCAATAACCCCATCTTTCATCGGCCGTATGGCTATGATGTTACCGGGTGTACGGCCAATCATCTGCTTGGCTTCTGAACCCACCGCCAAAACTTTACCATTATCACTTTGAATCGCGACCACTGATGGTTCGCGCAGCACAATCCCTTTACCCTTAAGGTGAACTAGGGTATTGGCTGTTCCCAGGTCGACTCCCATATCCTTAGCAAAAAACATAAGACTAAGCCTCCTTGGTCTACAATAATCTATTTGTTAACAGCCAGCAGCCCCAGATTATTGAGGCTGGCATAACGGTTGTCACCAATGACAATATGATCAATTATATCAATACCCATTATCTGCCCCGCTTCTTTCAATCGACGGGTAAGCTCGATATCTTCTGCCGATGGCGTTGGATCTCCACTCGGATGATTATGGATCAGGATAATTGAAGCGGCACTGCGTTGCACTGCTGGTTTAAATACCTCCCGCGGATGGATTACCGCACTGGATAAACCGCCAACGGCTATTTCCTCCATCGCAATCAGTTTAAGCTTACGATCCAGGTAAAGAGCTCGGAAGTGTTCTCGATCAAAAATGCGCATTTCGTCCATGACCATATTCTTAACATCTTCAGCGGATTTAACCAAAGGACGATCTAAGCTTTGCAACGCCAACCGCCGACCTAATTCCAAGGCGGCTTTAATCCGGGAAGCTTTGGCTAGACCTACCCCTTTGATTTGCTCTAATTCACTCAAACTCGAAATAGCTAAATAACGCAGCCCCTCATTATGGCTAAGTAATTCAGCGGCTAACCCCAGTGCCGTCTGTGATCGAGTGCCTGAGCCTAACAAAATCGCGAGTAATTCAGCATTAGATAGAGCTCCTGCGCCATGTTCCTTTAAACGTTCGCGTGGCCTTAAATCTGGTGGCAACTCGGGAATTGTACGGTAGACCGGTTCCAATCTCCATTACCTCCCCAGTAGGTTTATCCCCGCTTCGCGTAAAACTTGGTTTAACCGGTTTAAAGGTAAACCGACCACATTAAAGTAGCATCCTTCTATTCTCTCAACGAAGAGGGCACCCAATCCCTGTATTCCATAAGCACCTGCTTTATCGAACGGCTCACCACTATGTAAATATGTCTCGATTTCCTCATCAGTAAGATTACGAAATAGAACCTTAGTAATCTCAGTTACCGTTTTCTTGAAATGCTGCTCTAGGCATTGCACTGATAAACCGGTTATCACCTGATGCTCCCGCCCAGATAAAAGACGCAACATCAAACGAGCATCATCTCGATCCGCTGGCTTACCAAGCACCCGTTCATCAGCAACCACAATCGTATCCGCAGCAATTACCACTGCTTGCGGGTATTGTCCAGCCACCCATTCCGCTTTTTGGGCGGCTAGTATTTCGGCTAATTTTCCTGGTGATGAGGCGGATATATCTTCCTTAATCTCCGCAGGTATGACCATAAATTCTAGCCCCACTTGTTGCAGTAGTTGATAACGACGGGGCGAAGCAGATGCAAGAATGATCGGCAATATTTTCCTTATCACCTTTCAGTTTATCATTACCAGAACGGCTAAAGTCGACGAAAGACAAGAAATCCTGCTACTAACCCTACGACCGTGAATAAATTTACCTTAACTAATAAGGAAAAGGAAAGTTTTATCACCGACAAGTTAAGCGATATCGCCGGAATCCCTACCATCGATCCGGCTCCCCAGCGAGTAAAAATCGGCACATATGTTATTAGTATTTCACCAAGATATGCAAAAATAATTGCTCCGGTCAACATAATTAATAGCAGAGTAGTCCAGTTGGTTGCCTGGCGAGTATTCACTTTAATCACCTCTATTTACTACATAAAATATTGTAACTCAGTACCTTGAGGAAGAAAACCATTAACCCCAAACATAAAAAAACCGAGGTATTAACCCCGGTGATATGAAATTTCTCGTCAACTTATCCTCGATTAGCTAAATTAAAGCTAAGCACTTCCAAATTGACCGTTAGGTCAACATTACGCAAAATTACACTTCCTGGTACTTTAATTATGCGCGGTGCAAAATTAAGTACTGCCTTAACCCCGGCCTGAACCAATTTATCCGTTACTTCTTGGGCAGCGTTGCCCGGAACCGCTACAATGCCAATCCTAACATTCTGTTCGCTAACCATCGCTTCCAAATGTTCCAGTGGTTCAACTACTAAGTGGTCAATTTGCCGCCCAATTAAATCGGGGTTATTATCAAGTAACCCGATAACATTAAAGCCTCTTTCCTCAAACCCTCGATACCCAGCCAGAGCCGACCCTAGCTTTCCTGCTCCAACCATTACCACGTTCCAGCGACCATTAAGGCCAAGAATACGCATAATATGGTTATATAAATCTTGCACATTATAGCCTACGCCACGGGTACCAAAATCACCAAAATAGGCTAGATCCTTACGCACCTGGGCAGAACTAACTCCCACTCCCCGAGCAATTTCCCCAGAAGAAACTGTTATTACTCCCTCATGCATCAATTGAGCAAGATGTCGAGAATATATAGATAGCCTCATAACAGTGGCTTCCGGTATTTTAAACGCTTTCACATCGACAACCTCTCTTCTATATATATTTGGTACAAATCCCTTAATATCCACTTGTACCAAAGATTCTAACACACTTGTGAACATTATCATAAGCTTTTACTTAGACTTTATATTCTTATTGCCCCTAAAGATTCCATAATTTTGTCGGACAATAGTGAAACAATTGCCTTTACCGTCCTCATTATCTCAAAATTTACCTGTATCGGTTAGTACCAATAAAAAAAACCGACTGGTAGTAAGTAGTAACTACTGGTCGGGTCAATTTCAAGGCTCTATACAATTTTAATAAAATAGAATAACTAATTTATATACTAGTAACGCCACTAATGCCGAGCAAGGTATCGTTACTAACCAAGCAGTAATCATCTGCTGAGCAATACCCCAGCGAACAGCCCGAAACCTTTTAACCGCTCCAACTCCCATGATGGAACTAGAAACGACATGGGTGGTACTTACCGGGAAGCCCATTAGTGAAGAAGTATAAATCACCAGTGATGAACCAAGGTCAGCGGCAAAACCATTGATCGGTTCAATCCGAAATATTTTGTTGCCCATGGTGTGTATAATCTTCCAACCTCCAGCCATGGTACCTGCCGCCATGCTTAAGGCGCAGGCTATAATTACCCATAATTGCACCTCAAAACTATGCAAATAGCCAGCCCCAATTAGCGCCATAGTGATGATACCCA
>JBLNAS010000033.1:0-7981 GCA_050259475.1 Methylocystaceae bacterium | reverse complement strand
CTGCGCAAGTAGACGACGGCTGCTTCTAACTGCCGGTTGTTGGGATGTACCAATGAGATATGCCGAACCTGGGGGACTGCTACCCGCCAATCTTGTCCAAAGCATTTTAAATGATCACAATGAGAAGGGATGATAACGGCTGAAAGCTTATCATATACCCCGCGCATGCCTAATTCGAGCGTAGTCTGCACTAAGGAGCAAGCAAAGGCGGGGAAGTATTGACTGGCGGATGAAATGTTGGTTTTGCCACCCCAGAGGCCAATCGGTAACATACCAGCCGCATAGACGATTTCCTCCGGGCAGTATTCGGGTGCGCAGCCGATTACCGGGCGTCCTCGATGTTTTAGGAATCGTTCAACGACTTGCTCTGGATGATCGACCACGCTTTGCATCTGAGCTAGGATAGATTTAAACCTCTCCATTAATATTCACCCCCCTGATTCTTCGTCGCCTTGGCCTGATCAATCATCTCCATTAAGGCCTGCAATCGGGTTTCAAACTGGGCTGGTGAAAAGTTTCGGGGGTCGGATTGATCACCATCGAAGGTCACGATCGGGACTTTAGCGCGCGCTCCGACCAGGCGCTGCTGTTCATACTGCAGAAAATCCATGACCTTACAACTGCGATTAATATGGAATAGCACCCCATCTACAGCAAACTCCCGGATTGATTGGGTACGCCGGTCAGCCTGGTAATCCATACAGGCATTATTACCGACCATGGCGTAGGCACGGGCCATCTCATCCAAGTTGCCGGGTTCATACATGAGCAGCCAGGCATCAGGATAGGTACTAGTTACGATATTGATCCCCTTTTCTTTAAAAGAGCGCATATTCTGACCAACATAAGGCCAGCAGGCGATGCCATCCCAAAGGATACGGTATTTTTCTCCGTCTGGGTAGCAAGACTCCCCGCGGGCTACCTTTTCCGCTAATTCTTCGGTTAAGCGATTAAAAACTTCGACGGTTTCTGGCTTACCGCGCATGGCGACAATAAGGGCCATATAATTGAAGCTGTCAAATCCGTTTAACGGAGCCGGGAGGTTACGCCCCATGTCAATTGCCCGTTTCCAGGCCCGAGAAACCTCCTGGGAAGTTTGCATCACTTGCTGAAAGCGGTCATAGTCAAAGACTTTTCCGGTCAGGTCTTCTAACTGACGTATCGCAAATTCAAACTGGCCTTTGATATAGGTAATGGCATCCGGGGTGGGTTCATAGCCATGATTGAAGGGCATATCAATGAGAATCAGCGGAATATTGAGGTCAGCAGCCAGGCTTTCAAACCACTTCAATACCGTATTGCAGATATTGTTGCAGCAGCAGACGAAGTCAGGTAAGGGTAGTGGAACCTCGGCATCCTGCGATATGGCATAACCCAGACTTAGTTTGGCATAAGAACACAGGTCAACGTGATAGCCGGCATTCTCGGCATGGTCAATTAGCTTTTGGGCACCATGCTTAGCCGCCACAATAGCGGCATGATTCTCAGGATAGACCAAGGTCAATCCCATAGTTTCGCAGAGTTCCTGTGGAAAAATAGAGGTTGCCCAACCTACTAATTCTCCGCGCTGTTTCGCTTCGATGGCACCGGCAAAATGCCCCAAGAGTTGACCATTAAGCATTTGCTTGGCGCTAAGCTTCGCTGACATATTCCCACCTCTCCCCCATAAGTATTAGGCCAATACCAGCCGTACAATGGTTAAAGTGAAAGCATCCCCAGGCTACGAACTCTGGTATAATCGATAGAAATTGATTGGACCGTTAAGATAAAAGCGGCGGCTAACTGCGTGGGGGGATTAAAGCACTTACATAAATTAACATTATCACTGTTATATGGTAAGAAACAAGACTTTAGGACGAGAATAAAGCCGCAGTTAGCCCGGGCTTAAAGCAGCTAGTTACAGCTTAAAATTATTTCGGGGAGGGGTAGCGATAATGACCGATAATGGTCCAGCCGGTGGCTTGCAAATATGGCCGTTCTCTGGCGATACCACTGTTATCCAAAATAGCGGGAATCCCATTAGTACTCTGACGGTCACTAATAATGCCGATGTGGGTTCTGCCGTCATTAAAACGCCATACCACTATATCTCCCCACTGCCATTGGTCAAGCTGTCCCTCAACTTCTGTAGTTAAAGTTTGGCCATGGCGTTTGAAAAAACAAGCCAGATTAAGCACCCGGCGGTGGTCGATATTCGCATCAGGAGCTTTTAACCCCCAGCTTTGAGGGTAGGCGGTAAAATGTTGGGCCATATCCTCATGCACCAGTACTTGCAGGTCAATACCCGCTGATCGGTAGGCGCGGATGATGACATCACTGCAAGCTCCCACCCCAGGCTTAACATCGCCACCAGGATAAGCGATAACTTGGTAAGAGGCATCATAGAGGGTTCCCCGTTTGACTTCCTGGCGGGCACCGAGGACTAACTGATCAGCTACCGTCAGTTCTGCTGGTGGCTTATGCGCCACAATCGAGGGTGAGAGTTCTCCTGGTAGATGGAGGGGCAGATTATCTGCGACCACAGGTGGCAGCAGTCCGATCAAGGAAAGATAGGAGCCGAGAGTATAAAAGCCCCCGGCAAGCAAGATTAATATTAGTAGGGGGAACATGATACGTGGTTTGGCCGTCATGCTAGTAATCTCCAGCTTCGTTTTTAAGTTCATCTTTTAGTTTAAGACAACTTGGAGTAGATGGTTGTGACTAAATGAAATATTTTAAACAAATTGGTTGCAACATTATGCAGAAAAACGTATAATTATAAAATATATTTTATATGGTAAGCCTTAAAGGAGGTGCCTCGGTGGTTAAAGTAGGTATTGTGGGGGATGGATATACCGCAGTAGAACTGGTGCGAATACTAAAAGGCCACCCGGAGGTAGCAGTAACAGCTGTCACCTCTATAGAACATGTGGGTCATTACCTACATGATATTTATCCAGCCCTCATGGGTTATTATACACAACCGTTGATTAAAACTGAGCTGGATATATTGCAACAAGAGTGCGAAGTTGTTTTTCTGGCCTTGCCCCACGGACAGTCAATGGCTATGGTTCCAGAATTATTGCAAGCCGGAATAAAGTGCATCGACTTAGGGGCGGACTTCCGACTAAAAGATGCTATAGCCTATAGAAGCTTTTATGAACATGAACATCAGGCACCTGAATTATTAGCGGAAGCGGTCTATGGTATACCTGAGCTCAACCGCGAATTTATCCGGGGGGCGCGCTTGGTGGCTAATCCCGGCTGTTACCCAACCGGTGCCATTATGGCTTTAACCCCACTCTTGCGAGCGGGACTGCTGGAACCCCAACGTTTGATCGTTGACTCAAAGTCGGGGGTGTCAGGTGCCGGCCGGGGACTTAAAACATCCAGTCTTTTTTGTGAGATTAATGAAGGGGTAGGGCCTTATGGGGTGGGAACCCACCGACATCGGCCGGAAATGATTCAGGAATGTAGTGCTGCGGCTGGGGAGCCAGTTAACTTAATGTTTACCCCCCACCTAGTTCCGATGAATCGGGGCATACTAACTACCGCCTATGGCTGGTTGCGATCAGGTACAATTGCTGAGATAGGCGAAGCTTATCGAGACATTTATAGCAACGAGCACTTTATCAATCTATTGCCGCCCGGCGTTTACCCCCATACTAAGCGGGTTTACGGGAGTAATCGGGTGGAAATTGGCTGGTGGTTAGATGCTAGTTCTGGTCAGGTGGTTATGATGAGTGCCATCGATAATCTATGTCGAGGAGCTTCCGGACAGGCGGTACAAAACCTCAACCTGATGTGTGGGTTACCGGAGACGATGGGGATTGATTTGCCGCCAGTATGGCCTTAATAAAGCCTTGGCTCAATGACTTTTTAAGTAAGGTATAGATAAAACGTAAGTATTAAGGGAGGGTGCCATTAATGTATAAAGAGATTTCGGGAGGTATAACTGCCGTACCTGGGTTTAAGGCTCAGGGGGTTTATGCCCAGATTAAGTATAAGAATATTCGTGACGTGGCCGTGATATTTGCCGAGGAACCATGCCCGACTGCGGCCGTTTTTACTACTAATGTAGTTAAAGCAGCGCCGCTCAAGGTAACCCGTAAGCATTTAGTCAACGGGCGGGCCCAGGCGATCGTGATCAATAGCGGTAATGCTAACGCCTGTACCGGATCCCAGGGTGATGCTGATGCTGAGCGGATGGCTGAGACTGCTGCTGCTAGTTTAGGGATTGATCCCGAGCTGGTACTCGTAGCTTCCACTGGGGTGATTGGAGTAAGCTTGCCTATCGACCGGGTTGAGGCTGGCATTAAGGATGCCTGTACCAGCTTAGAGGTGAATGGCGCTCATAATGCTGCCTTGGCGATCATGACTACCGATACCCAGGCCAAGGAAATTGCCCTGGAGTTTGAAGTGGGTGGCCGTACTGTACACCTTGGGGCAATGGCTAAAGGCTCCGGCATGATTCATCCGAATATGGCGACGATGCTTGGCTTTATCACTACCGATGTTAATATCGCGCAGGCGGTTTTATATCAAGCTTTGAAAGCGGCAGTGGAAGATTCTTTCAATATGATCAGTGTTGATGGCGACACCTCCACCAATGATATGGTTATCGCTATGGCCAATGGCTACGCCTTGAACCCGATTATCGATGTAATCGGTAGTCGTCCTTATAACCAATTTGTAGCGGCACTGGGTTATGTCTGTCAATACCTGGCTCTAATGATTGCCGCAGATGGCGAAGGGGCAACTAAACTAATTGAAGTACAGGTAGAAAACGCTCCTAGCAAAGGTGATGCGCGCAAAGCTGCTCGAGCGGTAGTTTCGTCTGATTTGACCAAATCAGCAGTCTATGGTGAAGACCCAAACTGGGGTCGTATTATTTGTGCTGTCGGCTACTCAGGAGCAGAATTTGACCCCAATCAGGTGGATATCTACTTGGGCGAAGTGCAGGTGGCAGCTGATGGGATGGGCCTAACTTTTAACGAGGAGCAGGCGATTGCCGAATTAAAAAAGGAAAAGGTAATCATCCGCATCAACATGAAACAGGGTGAAGAAGGTGCCGTAGCCTGGGGTTGCGACCTCACCGAAGATTATATCCGTATCAACGCCAGCTACCGTACCTAAAATGAGAAAAAGGGGTCAGACCCCAAATTCTCATTTTATAGGTTAACGGGGGAGGGAATATTCGATGGTGGTGACAGCTTTAGAAAAGGCCTCGATTCTGGTGGAGGCACTGCCTTATATTAAGAAATTTTACGGTAAGACCGTGGTTATAAAGTATGGCGGATCGGCGATGACTGATGCCCAGCTCAAAAAGGCGGTTATTGAAGACATCGTACTCATGCGCTATGTGGGGATGAACCCAATAGTAGTGCATGGCGGGGGCCCAGATATTACCCATATGCTTTCGCGGCTGAACCTGGAGAGTCGATTTGTCGATGGTTATCGTGTCACCAGTGCTGCTGCTATGGAAGTGGTAGAAATGGTCTTAGTGGGCAAGGTTAATAAAGATATCGTGAATTACATTAATGCCATGGGCGGGAAGGCTGTCGGTCTCTCTGGTTCCGATGACCATCTGATTTTAGCCACCCAGATGCCGGGGCGAGACGATTTAGGGTATGTGGGTGAGGTGGTGGATATCAATCCTGACCTGATCACTACCGTGATTGAACGGGGATATATCCCGGTGATTTCGCCGGTCGGGGTTGATGCTAACGGCCAGAGTTACAATATCAATGCTGATCTGGTGGCAGCGGCGGTAGCCACCGCTCTCAATGCTGATAAAATGGTATTACTGACTGATGTTCCCGGCTTATTGGCGAATCCGGAAGATGCTGAGAGTTTAATAGCTACCCTACCGGTAAGTGAAGTGCCCGGTCTAATCCAGCAAGGGGTTATTGCTGGTGGCATGCTGCCGAAAGTGGAGTGCTGCCTGCGGGCTGTTAAGAATGGGGTTAAACGCACCCACATAATTGATGGTCGGGTACTGCATTCAATCCTCCTGGAGATATTCACCAACGAAGGGGTCGGCACTATGGTGGTCGATGAGTAAATGAAGAGGTGGGGGTCGTAGAGATGCATAACCAGGAAATTATCGCCCAGGGCGAAAAATATGTGATGAATACCTATAATCGTTTCCCATTGGCGGTGGTTAGCGGTAAGGGGTGTCGGGTCAAGGATGCGGATGGTAAGGATTATCTCGATTTTGGCTCGGGGATAGCGGTTACCTCGCTGGGACACGCTCCGGATGAATTGGTGTCAGCTTTGACCACTCAAGCCGAGCAATTATGGCATTGCTCCAATTTATATTGGATAGAACCCCAGGTTACGCTGGCAGAAAAACTGGTCAAGGCTAGTGGACTCGGTAAGGCATTCTTCTGTAATAGTGGTGCCGAGGCCAATGAAGCGGCTATTAAGCTGGCGCGTAAATATTTTTTCCGGCAGGAAAAGGATCGCTATGAGATAATCAGCTTTCATCATTCTTTTCATGGTCGTACCTTGGGCTCATTAGCGGCCACTGGCCAGGATAAATATCATCAAGGGTTTGCTCCTATGACCCCAGGTTTTGTAAGGGCCGAGTATAACAATCTAGACTCAGTTAAACAAGCTATTACTAAGCATACGGCGGCTATTATCGTGGAAGTTGTCCAGGGCGAAGGTGGCGTACATCCAGCTAACCCGGAATTCTTATTTGGGCTGCGGGAACTGTGTGATACCGAGCAGATTATACTAATATTTGATGAAGTGCAAACTGGAATGGGGCGCACCGGCACCTTGTTTGCGGGGGAGCAGTATGGTATTCAACCAGATATTATAACTCTGGCTAAGGCTCTCGGCGGGGGCTATCCTCTGGCCGCGATGCTAGCTAGTGATAAAGTTGCCAGCGGTTTTGCGCCGGGTGATCATGCCTCAACTTTTGGGGGCAATCCTTTAGGATGTGCGGTGGCCAATAAGGTTATCGACACCATGACCGCACCAGGCTTCTTAAGTCAGGTGCAAGAGCGCGCGGCTTACTTGCAAACCCAGTTAGAACAATTGGCGAAAGTCAGCAAACACTTCGTGGAGGTACGTGGCCTCGGTATGTTGCTGGCTGTGCAGCTAAGCTGTCCGGCGGCACCAGTGGTTAAAGCCTGTCTGGAACAGGGAATGCTGATTTTAAGTGCGGGTATTGATATTATTAGAGTGGCACCACCACTGGTGATTAGCCATCAGGAGATCGATGAAGGGGTAGCCATCTTAGCTGCCACTTTAACTCAATTTGACCAATAATAGGAGGGGTTTGCGATGCTGGACTTAAGACCGGAGTTTAGAGGCCGTGATTTCATATGCATGCATGATTATTCAACGGAAGAGCTTAAATATATGTTGGAGCTAGGTATCAGCCTAAAAAGAATGCAGCAAGATGGTCAAGCGCACCCGATATTACAAGGTAAGAGCATGGCCATGATTTTTCAGAAATCATCCACCCGTACCCGGGTCTCTTTTGAAGTAGGTATGTTCCAATTGGGAGGCCACGCCTTGTTCCTTTCCCCACGAGATATCCAAATGGGACGCGGCGAGACTATTCGTGACACCGCCCTGACCTTATCTGGCTATGTGGATGGCATTATGATCCGCACCTTTGACCATGCTGATGTCTTGGAATTGGCTGAGTACGCCACCGTTCCGGTAATCAATGCTTTGACCGATCTTTTGCATCCGTGCCAGGTAATGGCTGATCTGATGACGGCTATGGAGTATAAGGGTGAACTAGCTGGGCGAAAGCTGGTTTTTATCGGTGATGGCAACAATATGGCTCATTCACTGATGATTGGTGGGGCCAAGCTGGGGATGCAGGTAGCTATCGCTTGTCCGGAGGGTTATCGGCCTGACACAGGAGTAGTAAAACTTGCGATGGCGGATGCCAAAGCCAATGGTGGAGCGATTGAAATTGTCAATCAGCCCCTAGTGGCGGCCAAGGACGCGGACATAGTTTATACTGATGTATGGG
>JBLNAS010000032.1:0-4140 GCA_050259475.1 Methylocystaceae bacterium | reverse complement strand
GGCAGTTAATCGTGCGCCGATCTGTCAGCAGTGTAACATCCCCGCATTGATGACGGGGCAAATAATCCCAACCGAAAAGCCCGTCTTACTAACTGAGAAACCGATAACCATGGGGGAAGCCAGTGCAGTATATCAGGCGGTAGTCAGCGGTGACCAGCACCTTGTCGTCGAACGACTTGATACCGAATTGCAGGTGGGAATAAGTGCTTTAGAACTGGTTAACCAGCATCTGGTGCCTGCAATCGAAGAGGTGGGGAGACGTTATGATCGGAAGGAATACTTCCTGCCGCAGTTGATGCGCAGTGCCGAGACGATGAAGACAGCTTTTAATTATCTCAAACCCCGGTTGGCCGAGAGCGGGCAAGCTTCAATTGGAACGATAATACTGGCTACGGTTCAGGGTGATATTCATGATATCGGCAAAAACATCGTCGCGGTTATGCTCGAAAACTATGGCTTTAAGGTGGTTGATTTAGGCAAGGATGTGGAAGCGGAGACCATTATAAGGGCAGCTCAGGATGAGGGTGCCGATATAATAGGTTTATCAGCATTAATGACTACTACCATGCCTCAGATGCTAGAGGTGGTAAACCTGGCGCGGAAGCAGGGACTAAAAGCCAAAATAATGGTTGGCGGTGCGGTACTCACCGATGACTATGCCATAGAAATTGGTGCCGATGCCTATTCGCGTGATGCACGGGAGGCGGCACTAAAAGCCCGCGAATTAATGGGCGAAAAATAGAAAGGGGAGAATAAGGATGGCAGTTACCAGAACCTACGAGGAAATTAACGCCAAAATTAAGGCTGGTAAAGCAGTCGTTGTAACTGCAGAAGAAGTCATTAAAATTGTTGAAGAAAAAGGTGTCAGCCAAGCCACGCGAGAGATTGATGTCGTCACCACCGGCACCTTTGGTCCGATGTGCTCTTCTGGTGCTTTCTTAAGTTTTGGCCATACCACTCCCCGAATGCGGATGGGTAAGGTTTGGCTGAACGGGGTTGAGGCTTATGGGGGTATTGCTGCGGTTGATGCTTACTTAGGGGCTACCGCTTTACCAGATAATGATCCGGAAAATAAGGTTCACCCTGGACGGTTCGCTTACGGCGGGGGGCATGTACTCCATGACCTGGTGGCTGGTAAACCGATTCGTTTTGAAGCTGAAGGATACGGAACGGATTGCTATCCTCGTAAACATGTCGAAACAATTATAACTCTGGATGAAATCAATGAAGCCATACTTTTTAACCCGCGTAATGCCTATCAAAATTATGCCTGTGCGGTCAACCTGGGGGAGAAGACTATTTACACCTACATGGGAATATTAAAACCCAAGCTCGGAAATGCTGGCTATTCAACTTCCGGCCAGTTATCGCCGTTGCTTAATGATCCGCATTACCGGACCATCGGGGTAGGAACTCGGATCTTTTTAGGTGGCGGTATCGGTTATGTGGCCTGGAATGGTACTCAGCACCATCCGGATGTAGCGCGTGGTGACAATGGAGTGCCTAAATCCGGGTCTGGCACCTTGTCACTAATCGGTGATCTAAAGCAGATGAGTCCGGAATGGCTGGTAGGGGCTAGTTTCTTGGGCTATGGTTCATCTTTAATAGTCGGTATTGGAGTACCTATCCCGATCCTGGACGAGGAAATGTTGCTTTATACGGCGGTCAAGGATGAAGATATCTTGGCCCCAGTAACCGATTACTATGAACAGTATCCTTATAATAAGAAAATGGATCTCGGTCATGTTAATTACCGTGATCTCAAATCGGGAAGGGTAACTATTCAGGGTAAAGAAGTACCCACTACCCCAATGTCAAGTTATCCCCGAGCCCGTAAAATAGCGGGTATTTTAAAGTCTTGGATTTCTGAGGGCCGATTTGAACTAACTACACCGGTGCTCCCTCTACCTGGAGTGGATGCCCCGATTGAATTTAAGTCATTGCCGATGCATCCGGTCAATGGTAATGGCAAATAGGGTAAGGGGGAAGAGTTAGATGAAACAGAGAGTAGTATGCTATTTTTCAGCTTCTCAGGTGGAGCAGCCGGTTATTTCTATCCTGGTTAAAAATTATGATCTGACAGTCAACATTCTAAAAGCTGATATTAATCCTCAGAAAGAGGGTTACCTGGTTATGGAATTGAGCGGCGAAAAGGATAACTTCGAGGCGGGGGTAGAGTATCTACGGGAAGTTGGAGTTAGAGTCGAGCCGCTCAGCCAAACCGTGATTTGGCACGAGGAAAGCTGTACCCAGTGCGGTGCGTGTGCCTCGTTTTGCCCAACTGGCTCGCTGTCAGTAGAACGGGAAACCATGGAAGTATCGTTTGACAATGATAAGTGCGTGGTCTGTGGGATGTGTCTGGACTGTTGCCCGACCCGCGCCGTAGAACTCTATTTCCATCTTACCCGAGCCTTGGTTAGCTAAATGGAGGAGGGAGGCAATCGTTCTCTCTATCGTACCTGGCAGCGGTCAGTTGAACTAAGCTATCATACGCTTAAGGTTAAGGAAAGTGATTTAGTAATTGCGGTGGATAAAGCCCAAGCTAACCGTTTGGATTTGCCTCAAGTCGAGAAGCAGATTATTAAGCTTCGGGCTGATATCCAGATGTATACTGACGTCGTACCAGAGTTTGTAACTGCCCTATCGCCGCTCCCCTTAAATAAACCGGTAGCCGAGGTGGTGCGGCGGATGATTACGGCTACGCAATTAGCCGGGGTAGGTCCTATGGCGGCGGTAGCTGGTACTATAGCGGAGTTAGTGGGCGAAGAGCTGCTGAGCCAAGGTTTTGCTAATATTATTGTTGAAAATGGTGGTGACCTCTATCTAGCCAGTGAAACCGAACGAGTAGTGGCAATTTTCGCTGGTACTTCACCTTTTACTGGTCAGGTGGGGCTAATTATACGAGACGGTTTCCCGTTAGGGGTTTGTACCTCGTCCGGAACGGTCGGACCATCCCTGAGTTTTGGCCTGGCAGATGCCTCGATAATAATTGCGGAAACAGCAGCTTTGGCGGATGCGGTAGCCACTGCGGCTGGCAATCTGGTTAAGGATGTAAATTCTCTGGAAAGGGCGGTTGACTTTGCCTGCGCCATACCTGGTGTCCGGGGAGCATTGATGATCCTAGGTGATAAATTGGCCGCCCGAGGAGCTGTGGAATTGGTAGGGATGTAGATTTCAATAGACAATATAAAAACGTTGACTGGTGCTACCAGTTAGTCCCCATGTCAAGATTAGTGACATTAGGGTAAGCTAAAACCAACGATTTACGTGAGTAAGAGCAGGAATCGGCGTTTATCTGTGGAAAATCTGGGGTAGGAGGCTGGCGACGGCAAAGGCGGCGGCGCTTTCCCCAACATACCCCAAACAGGAGGAGTAAAAAGCATGAACAGCGCAGCCTTAGCAGAACAGATATCATCCTGGATCAGAGAAAAGGTAAAAGCGGCCGGCGCACAAGGAATAGTTCTAGGTCTCTCGGGCGGAATTGATTCAGCAGTTGTGGCAGCTTTAGCCCAGCGGGCATTGGATACTGAAGTAGCAGGAATTATTATGCCTTGTCATAGTATTCCTGAGGATCGTGAACATGCCTATTTGTTAGCCGGGCACCTGGGGCTTGAACACCATGAGATTGATCTTACCCCGCTATTTGATCAGATGATCAACCAAATGAGCGTAATAAAGCAAGATGATAATCAATTAGAGCAGATGGCGAGGGCTAACATAAAGCCGCGTTTGCGGATGACCACTCTCTATTATTTTGCCCAAAGCCGAGGCTATCTGGTAGCCGGCACCGGCAATAAGAGCGAACTGACGGTGGGCTATTTTACGAAATACGGCGATGCTGGGGTGGATATTCTCCCCTTAGCTGATCTGGTCAAGACGGAGGTGCGAGAACTGGCGATTTATTTGGGGCTGCCGGAAATCATTATCGCTAAACCACCATCGGCTGGGCTCTGGCAGGGGCAAACTGATGAAAAAGAAATGGGTTTTACTTATGAACAGTTAGACCGCTATATAATGACTGGTGAGGCTGATGCGTCAGTAAGAGCCAAGGTGGATAAAATGCATCTAAGCAGTGAGCATAAGCGGCAGCAGCCTCCAGCTTTTAGCCGAGGTTGAGCCTTAACCCAAACATATGGTAGA
>JBLNAS010000031.1:0-15778 GCA_050259475.1 Methylocystaceae bacterium | reverse complement strand
CCCCCCACCAGAGACACTTCCAGGTCCACCACAGGATAACCCGCTAAAATGCCCGCGTCCATGGCTTCCCTGATTCCCGACTCGACCGCCGGTACAAATTCTGGTGGCACTTGGTTAGGCTGAGATTCGTTTTTGAATATCATGCCTTCACCTCGAGGAAGCGGTTTAAGCTTAGTGATTACGTGGCCATAAAGCCCACGACCTCCGGTCTGGCGGGTAAATTTACCCTCACCGACCGCTTCGCCTTTTATACTTTCTCGATATGACACCTGCGGTTTACCTATGTTGGCATTGACTTTGAATTCCCTAAACAATCTATCCACTATTATTTCCAGATGCAACTCACCCATACCAGATATTAACATCTGCCCCGAGTTCTCATCATTGTAGTAGATGAACGTAGGGTCTTCTTCGGACAGCCGCTGCAACGCTTCCCCAATTTTATCCTCATCTGCCTTGGTCCTAGGCTCGATTGATACCGATATTACCGGGCTAGGGAAGGTCATGGGTTCGAACAGGATCGGGTGTTTTTCCTCGCTTAAGGTATCACCGGTGGTAGTAAATTTGAGACCTACTGCCGCCGCAATATCCCCAGCTTCTATGCTATCCAGCTCTTCACGGTGGTTAGCATGCATCCGAAGGATGCGGGAGAAACGCTCCTTTTTGTTCTTACCGACATTAAGCACCTGGCTACCGACCTCTAGTTTACCGGAGTAAACTCGAAAATAGGTCAGTTTACCAACATAAGGGTCTAGAATAATTTTGAAAGCCAGCGCAGAAAATGTTTCCTTGCCTTCGGCCTTCCGCTCTTCCTCTTCACCACTTACCGGGTTTTGACCCCGAGCTGGCTTAATATCCAATGGTGAGGGAAGGTAACTGACTACAGCGTCCAAAAGTGGTTGTACCCCTTTATTCTTGAATGACGATCCCGCTAATACCGGAACCAGTTCATCCTCCAGGGTCAACCGGCGGATAACCGCCACAATTTCATCAGGCCGAATGGTCTCACCTTCCAGGTAACGCGCTAGCAGTATTTCATCTTGCTCGGCTAAAAACTCCAGCAAGTCGATGCGGAATGGTTCTGCCATTTCCTGTTCTGACGCGGTGAGCTTCCGCACACACACCTCATTACCCAAGTCATCGGCATACTCCAAGACCTGCATCCTGACCAGATCGATTACCCCGCGGAAGTTTTCTTCCGCCCCTAAAGGAAGGTTAATGGGGATTGCCCGTTTCCCCAATTGCTGGTTTACCATATTAACAGCCCGGTTAAAATCAGCTCCTATGCGATCCATCTTATTGATGTAAGCGATCCGTGGTACCCCATACTTATCAGCTTGTCGCCAAACTGTTTCGGACTGAGGCTGCACTCCCGCTACCGCACAGAAGATGGCAATGGCTCCGTCGAGTACCCGGAGCGACCGCTCCACCTCGACTGTAAAATCCACATGCCCGGGCGTATCAATAATATTAATGCGATGGTCATCCCAAAAACAGGTAGTAGCCGCTGATGTTATGGTAATGCCACGTTCCTGTTCCTGTACCATCCAATCCATGGTGGCCGTGCCTTTGTCCACTTCGCCCATGCGATGGACGCGGCCGGTATAGTATAAGATTCTCTCGGTAGTCGTGGTTTTGCCGGCATCAATGTGAGCCATAATGCCAATATTCCTGGTTTTAGCCAATTGATACGACTCGCCCATACTGTTTGCCACCTTAAGGAACCCTTATCTACCAGCGATAATGAGCAAAAGCCTTATTAGCTTCCGCCATCTTATGGGTATCATCCTTTTTCTTGATGGAACCACCTGTATTATTATAGGCATCCATAAGTTCACCAGCTAAGCGCTGTTTCATTGTCCGCTCGCCGCGTTTACGTGTATAGGTAACTAACCAGCGAATAGACAAAGTTTCACGCCGCTCGGGGCGGACTTCAATAGGAACCTGATAATTGGCACCGCCAACCCGGCGAGCTTTAACCTCTAATACTGGCATGATATTCTTCAGAGCTTCTTCAAACACTTCAATCGGGCTCTTGCCCATTTTGGCTTCAATAATGTCAAAGGCTCCGTAGACGATAGCTTCGGCAACTGATCTCTTACCGTCCCACATAATCTGGTTGACCACCTTGGTGACAACCTTACTCCCATATATAGGATCGGGAAGGACGTCACGTTTGGTAACTGGCCCTTTTCTAGGCATGGTGCTCCTCCCTTCTACTACTTCTTAGCCGCTTTTGGCCGCTTCGCTCCATACTTGGAACGCGCCTGCTTACGGTTAGCAACCCCAGAAGCATCCAAAGTTCCTCGAATAATATGATATCTAACACCAGGCAAGTCTTTTACACGGCCGCCGCGGATCAGTACCACCGAGTGCTCCTGCAGATTGTGCCCAATACCGGGTATATAAGCAGTTACTTCAATCCCATTGGTAAGTCTGACACGAGCAACTTTACGTAAAGCTGAGTTTGGCTTTTTCGGCGTAGTGGTATAAACCCTGGTGCAAACACCACGTTTTTGCGGACAACCCTTTAAGGCTGGTGCCGTCGATTTCTTTTTCTGCGCTTCTCTTCCCTGTCTTACCAGTTGATTAATGGTAGGCATATTTCCTTACACACCTCCCTTCATGGGCAGTTCCTCGACTATCGCAGCCGAGGCCGAACCGATATCAATGCCGCAAGCCCGACCTAAGTCGGCCATGGTTGGCACCATCTCTAGTTCAACACCTTTTTCCCGACACAAATCGATTAGAGGCCGGATGATATGCGGTTCTGCATCCTCAGCAATAAAGACCTTGAGCACTACACTACGGCTCAATGCTCGCTTTACCTGCTTGGTACCAATCACCTTGTTTGAACTATTAAGGCTCATCTCAGGCATACTGATACCCCCCCGTGCTAAAGCGCACTTAACTATTCTATCACCGTCGATTTTCTTCGTCAATATTTCTATATTTACCAATTTGACGGGGACATTCCTCGCGCCGGTTTCTGCGGAGCAAAAACGATCAAGCGAGAGGTGCGCCGTGAGCGTAGCGAGGAAGTACTCTTGGGGTATGTCCCCCTTCCTCGTTTAGCTTTATGGTACTACTACTAACCCTCACTAATAACCGGTTCGGAAGTAACGGTACGATAACGGCTAAATCCAGTTCCCGCCGGTATCAGCTTACCGATTATAACATTTTCCTTAAGGCCAATCAGGTTATCCACCTTACCCTTAATCGCCGCCTCGGTTAAGACTTTCGTCGTTTCCTGGAAGGAGGCCGCTGACAAGAAGGAGTCCGTATTCAGTGAAGCCTTAGTAATACCCAGGAGAACTGGGGTGCCCACTGCCAATCTTTCCAAGCCATTCGCCAGAACATTGATGTTTTCGTCTTCAAACTCAGACATGTCAACAAAAGCACCGGGAAGTAGTATGGTGTCGCCACCATCATCGATTCGCAGCTTCTTCATCATCTGGCGAACCATTACTTCTATGTGTTTGTCGTTAATGTCAACACCCTGTAGACGATACACCTTTTGTACCTCCTGTAAGAGGTAACTCTGTACCGAGCGAATACCTTTGGTGCGTACAATGTCATGCGGATTTAAGGGGCCTTCAGTAATCTGGTCACCAGTTTCTAAACGGTCACCCTCACTTACTAGTAGGCGCGAACCATAATGGATAACGTAGGCACCGAGGGCCTCACCATTGTCCCCGAGAATTTCAACCCCCCGACGACCCTTGTTTTCCGCAAAGTGAACGGTACCCGGTACTTCACTAACCAAAGCTTGGCCCTTGGGTTTACGAGCTTCGAAAAGCTCTTCAACGCGGGGTAGACCGCGGGTGATATCCTCACCAGCAACACCACCAGTATGGAAGGTACGCATGGTGAGCTGAGTACCCGGTTCCCCAATTGACTGAGCAGCAATGGTTCCTACCGCTTCACCAATCTCCACCAGATAACCAGTGGCGAGGTTACGCCCGTAGCACATACGGCAAACCCCGTGGCGAGTAATACAAGTAAGGTTAGACCTAATTCTTACCTTCGTAATGCCAGATTTGACAATTACCTCGGCCTCATCCTCGTCGATATACTGATTCTCGCCTAATAAAAGTTCCCCAGTTTCGGGATGGACTATATCTTGGGCGGTAAACCGGCCTTCAATTCTTTCGCGCAGATTTTCAATGGTCTCGGTGCCTTCCTTGATCACATCGACGATAATACCTTCAGTGGTACCACAGTCGTGCTCACGAACGACAACATCCTGGGACACATCGACTAGACGACGGGTTAGATAACCAGAGTCAGCAGTTCTAAGCGCGGTATCGGCTAAGCCTTTACGAGCACCATGGGTGGAAGTAAAGTACTCAAGCACGGTTAGACCTTCCCGGAAATTAGCCTTAATTGGTACATCGATAATTCTACCGGAAGGATCAGCCATCAAACCACGCATACCCGCTAACTGACGAATCTGCTGGAAGTTACCACGAGCACCCGAAGTGGCCATCATATAAACTGGGTTACGGTGATCCAGATGATCCCTGAGTGCACCAGTTACATCATCGGTAGCTTTACTCCAGACTTCAACCACCTGTTCATGCCGCTCATCCGATGTAATTAGCCCAGCATTATAATCATGTTCGATTTCCAATACCAGTTGGTCAGCTTCGGCCAGAATCTCCCATTTAGAAGGAGGAACGGTGAAGTCAACCACGCCAACGCTAACACCCGCCCGAGTGGCAAAGCGGTAACCGAGTGACTTAATATGGTCAAGCATTTGGGCCGTATCACGATTGCCCAGCTTTTGATAACACTTGAATACAACGTCGCCCATTTCCTTTTTACCGATTTCGCGATTATAGAAACCGATAGCATCAGGAATACCTTCATTAAAGATAACCCGACCGGGAGTGGTCTCCAGGTATTGGGCCTCATAAGTGCGTCCGACTTCAATAACTTTAACCGGGTAAGGCATCATAACCTTAATTCGGGCATGTAAACTTACCACCCCAAAGTCATAAGCCATTACGCATTCTTCTGGTGAAGAAAAGGTTTTGCCTTCGCCCTTCTCGCCTTCTCGATCTATAGTCAGGTAGTAACACCCAATAACTATATCCTGAGTCGGGGTACAGACGGGACGTCCATCCTTGGGATTTAAAATATTATTAGTTGACAGCATTAGTAACCGAGCTTCAGCCTGTGCCTCCGCCGACAAGGGTACATGAACTGCCATCTGGTCACCATCAAAGTCAGCATTATAGGCAGTACAAACCAGGGGATGCAGCCTCAAGGCACGTCCTTCGGTCAATACCGGCTCAAAAGCCTGGATACCAAGACGATGTAAGGTTGGAGCGCGGTTTAGCAGTACGGGATGTTCTTTAATAACATCTTCGAGAATATCCCAGACCTCGTCGCGACCCCGTTCTACCATTTTCTTAGCACTCTTGATGTTGTTAGCCAAACCCCGGTCAACCAGTTTCTTCATAACAAAAGGTTTAAAGAGTTCTAGTGCCATTTCCTTAGGTAGGCCACACTCGTGCATTTTGAGCTGCGGTCCGACCACAATAACGGAACGGCCAGAATAGTCAACCCGCTTGCCAAGCAAGTTCTGCCGGAAGCGGCCTTGTTTACCTTTGAGCATATCAGAAAGTGATTTCAAAGGACGGTTACCCGGCCCGGTTACTGCTCGACCCCGGCGACCATTATCAATTAAAGCGTCGACCGCTTCTTGCAGCATTCGCTTTTCATTACGAACAATTATATCCGGAGCACCCAAATCTAAAAGCCGCTTTAGGCGGTTGTTACGATTGATAACCCGGCGATAAAGGTCATTTAAGTCTGAGGTAGCAAAACGGCCACCATCAAGCTGTACCATTGGCCGCAATTCTGGCGGAATAACCGGCAGCACTTCTAATATCATCCAATCCGGATGATTATAGGAGGTACGGAAGGCCTCAACCACTTCTAAACGCTTGATAGCTCGAGCCCGGCGTTGACCACTGGTGGTCTCTATCTCCTGTTTAAGGTCAATTGATTGTTGTTCGAGGTCGATTTCTCCTAAAAGAACCTGAATTGCTTCCGCCCCAATACCAACATCAAAGTTATCGCCATATTTTTCTAGATAATCCCGGTATTCACGCTCCGAGAGTATCTGCTTGCGCAAGAGCGGGGTATCGCCCGGATCGAGCACAATATAATTGACAAAATAGATGACCTTCTCCAGTACCTTAGGGGAGATATCGAGCAATAGCCCCATGCGGCTAGGGATACCCTTTAGGTACCAAATATGTGATACCGGTGCCGCTAGTTCAATGTGCCCTAAACGTTCGCGACGTACCTTACTAGTTGTCACTTCGACACCACAGCGGTCACAAACAATCCCCTTGTGTCTTACCCGTTTGTATTTTCCGCAGTGGCACTCCCAATCTTTAACGGGCCCAAAAATCTTTTCACAGAACAGGCCTTCCTTTTCTGGGCGTAAGGTACGATAATTTATAGTTTCCGGCTTTTTCACCTCGCCACTAGACCAGGAACGAATCTGTTGGGGTGAGGCCAGAGAAATTCTTATCCGGTCAAAATTGTTAACATCCAGCAAACCTGTATCTCTCCTTCCTAATCACCTGCTAATTCATCCAGCTATCGGGATTTAGAAGTCATCCTCAGATTCAACCAGGTCATCCGGAACCTCTTCGGCTTCAATAAAATCGCCTTCTTCCAATAACTCTTCATCCAGAATATCCTCTTCCGGCTCTTCTTCAACCACAGCGCGGGAGGGAGGTGAAGGCAGATCAAAACCTAGTTCGTAAGCCTTTTCATGTTCATTCAGATCCTCGTCATAATCGCGAATTTCAATCTCACGATTATCTTCACTCAGAATTCTGACGTCCAAGCACAGGCTCTGCATTTCCTTGATTAATACCTTAAATGCTTCCGGAGCGGCTGGTTCTGGAATGTTATCACCTTTAACTATAGCTTCATAAGTCTTAAGACGCCCTACCACATCATCGGATTTGACGGTGAGGATTTCCTGCAAAGTGTACGCCGCGCCATAAGCTTCCAAAGCCCATACTTCCATCTCACCAAAACGCTGGCCACCAAACTGAGCTTTACCACCGAGTGGTTGCTGAGTAACTAGCGAGTAGGGACCAATGGAACGAGCATGGATCTTATCGTCAACCAAATGAGCGAGTTTCAGCATATAAACTACTCCCACGGTAATCGGATTATCAAAGGCTTCACCCGAGCGCCCGTCATAAAGAGTAATCTTCCCAGTTTCTGGCAGTCCTGCTTCTCTGAGTGCGTCAAAGATATCTGCCTCGCCCGCCCCATCAAAGACGGGAGTAGCTATTTTCCACCCCAAGGTTTTAGCTGCCCAGCCCAGGTGACATTCCAAGACCTGTCCGATATTCATTCGGGAGGGCACCCCCAAGGGATTAAGCACGATCTCTACCGGTGTACCATCAGGCAGATAAGGCATATCCTCAATCGGCATGATGCGAGAGATGACACCCTTGTTGCCATGGCGGCCTGCCATCTTGTCACCTTCGGATATCTTACGTTTCTGAGCAATGTATACCCGTACCAAGTGGTTAACACCGGGGGGTAGTTCATCGCCGACTTCGCGGGAAAACACTTTGACATCAACAATTTTACCCGCTTCACCATGCGGCACCCGTAGTGATGAATCCCGTACTTCGCGAGCCTTTTCCCCGAAGATAGCTCTAAGTAGCCTTTCTTCTGGTGTTAGCTCGGTTTCACCCTTGGGGGTAACTTTACCCACCAGGATGTCATCGGGACGCACTTCGGCACCCACGCGAATAATTCCACGCTCATCTAAGTTTTTCAGCATATCTTCCGAGACGTTAGGAATATCGCGGGTAATCTCCTCAGGACCCAGCTTGGTATCCCGAGCTTCACATTCATATTCCTCAATATGAATGGAAGTAAACACATCTTCCTGCACCAATTTTTCTGAGAGCAGGATCGCATCTTCGTAGTTATAACCTTCCCAAGGCATAAAGGCGACCACTACGTTGCGCCCGAGAGCCAACTCACCTTGGTCAGTAGCGGGGCCATCAGCTAATATTTCCTCAGCCTCGACCCGAGCGCCCTTTTTGGCGATCGGTATTTGGTTGATACAGGTGCCATGATTAGAGCGCATAAACTTAAGCAACGGGTAATCATCGATTTCACCGTTATCGGTTAATACCTGAATATGTCGCGCATCAACAAATTTAACCGTACCACCACGTTTGCAAACTACGACCGCTCCCGAATCTTTAGCTGCCTTGTATTCCAGACCGGTACCCACAATGGGGGCTTCTGATCTAATGACCGGTACCGCTTGCCGTTGCATGTTGGCACCCATCAAAGCCCGGTTGGCATCATCATGTTCTAGGAAGGGGATTAGGGAAGTTGCTACCGAAAATACCTGTTTCGGTGAAACATCCATATATTGTATCTGCTCCGGTGGCATTTCTACGATGTCCTCACCATGGCGGCAGATAATACGTTTATCCGTAAAAAAGCCCTTCTCATCCAGCTTAGTGTTTGCCTGGGCTATAATGTACGTTTCTTCCTCATCAGCGGAAAGATAAGCTACCTCATGCAGTACGCGTTTCTTCTTGCGATCTACCTTACGGTAGGGGGTCTCAATGAACCCAAACTCATTAACTCGGGCAAAGGTAGATAGAGAACCAATTAGCCCGATATTCGGACCTTCCGGTGTTTCTATCGGACAGACCCTTCCATAATGAGAGTGATGCACGTCACGAACTTGGAAACCCGCCCGTTCACGCGTTAGTCCACCCGGCCCTAAAGCTGACAGACGGCGCTTGTGGGTCAGTTCCGCCAAGGGATTGGTCTGATCCATAAACTGCGAAAGCTGAGAACTGCCAAAGAACTCCTTGACCACTGCCGTTATCGGCCGAATGTTGATCAGCACCTGCGGTGTCAAGTTTTCCACATCATGAATAGACATGCGCTCTTTAACCACTCGCTCCATTCGTACTAACCCAGTGCGGAACTGATTTTGCAATAGTTCCCCAATCGAGCGTAGACGACGATTGCCCAAGTGATCAATGACATCGGTCTTGCCTTCCTCTTTGATGAGACCCAGCATGTAACCGATAGTAGCTAGCATATCCTCTTTAGTCAGATGACGGGTCGGCACTGGTATATCCAGGCCCAGTTTCTTGTTGGTTTTATAGCGTCCCACGGCCGCCATATCATAACGACGGGGATCAAAGAATAGGTTGTTTAATAGCTGTTGAGCTCCATCCACGGTAGCCAATTCACCTGGACGTAAGCGCCGGTAAAATTCAATAAGCGCCTCATCCCGGTTAGTGGAGGTATCCTTCTCCAAAGTCAAAGCTATAGTCTCATCCTGATCATATAAATCTAAGATTTGCTGGTTTGTCTCATAACCCAAGCACCTTAAGAGTACGGTAACCGGAATCTTTCTGGTCTTGTCAATTCGGGTATAAACCGCTCCCGCGCTATCCATTTCCAGTTCAAACCAGGCTCCCCGATTGGGAATAACGGTAGCTCCATAAAGCACCTTACCTGACAAATCCATACGGTCACTGAAATAGACGCCCGGTGACTTGACCAACTGGCTTACTACCACGCGTTCGGCACCATTGATAATAAAGGTGCCCTTATCGGTCATTAGTGGTAAATCGCCCATATAGACTTCGGATTCTTTGATTTCACCATTCTCTTTGTCAGTCAGTCTGACCTTAAGTTTGAGAGGAGCTTGATAGGAAAAGTCTCTTTCTTTGCATTCCAACACTGAATACTTGGGGTCACCCAGGTTGTAGTCGATAAAATCCAGACGCAGGTTACCGGTAAAGTCGTCGATAGGGAATACTTCTTCTAGGGCCTCTCGGAGTCCCTTTTCCAAAAACCATTGATAGGAGTTTATCTGGGTTTCAATCAGGTTGGGAAGCTCCAGAACCTCTTCAATACGAGAATAGTTCACTCGCTCCCTATTCCCATACTTGACGATACGGCTCATTCAAGCGCTCACCCCTTATAAGTATTGGCGGACACTAAAGCGCGAGGGATAGCCTATCCCCCGTCCTTCTCTGTCCATAATTAGATTTATTCCTTTATGCCAGGGACAAAAAAATGTCCTGACACGAATGGCAATTATTAATGTTAGCATACGGTATATTGTGAGTCAAGAAATTAGATCGTGAATTGTTTTTTTGTCAAGACTTATTGCATTACAGCCAGCTATTTTTAATTGCTATATAAATAGGAAGAAAGAACTTATTAAGATAAGGTAGTTAAAGAAATATGCAGGGAGGGCTTAAGTATAAGCCCTCCCTGCCATACATTGGCGAAAGGTAATTATTTAACTTCGACGGAACCGCCAGCTTCTTCAATCTTAGCTTTAAGAGCTGCAGCTTCATCCTTAGTGATCTTTTCTTTGATAGCGCTAGGAGCACCATCAACCAAGTCCTTGGATTCCTTAAGGCCTAGGCCAGTAGCTTCGCGGACAACTTTAATTACGTTGACCTTCTTTTCACCAGCGCCGGTGAGGATTACGTCAAATTCGGTCTTTTCTTCTACGGCTTCAGCCGGAGCAGCAGAAGGAGCAGCAGCCATAGCCATAGGAGCGGCGGCGCTGACACCAAATTCTTCTTCAAAAGCCTTAACTAATTCGGATAACTCTAAAACGGTCATCCCTTTTACGATTTCGAGAACTTCTTGTACCTTGCTCATTATAAAAAACCTCCTGATTATTTTCATTTAATAGTAACAACAGAAATTATGCTGATTCCTTCTGCTCACGAATGGCATCCAGAACCCGAGCCAATCCTGAAAGATTGGCTTTGAGGACGGTAGCAAATCCGACCATCGGTGCAGCCAAGGTGCCAGCCACATGAGCCAGCAGGACTTCCCGGGGCGGCAGTTTGGAAAGGCTGCGTAAGCCTTCAAGATCAATTACTTTACCTTCGAGAGAACCACCCTTAATCTCCAGATTTTTGTGGACTTTAGCAAAGTCAAATATAAGCTTAGCCGGTCCCACTAAATCTTCATCGGCAAAGATGATGGCGTTTGGACCCTGGGTAAACTCCTCCAGGTTTTCCATGCCCGCTTCCTTAATCGCGAAACGAGTTAGGGTATTCTTCGCTACCTGGTAGTGGGCACCCATCGGTTTAAGTTTGTTGCGCAGTTCACTTATTTCATCCACGGTAAGTCCACGGTAATCCGTGAAAACCACCAACTTAGCTTGGGTAAACTCCGCTTGTAGTTCAGCCACGATTTTCTTTTTGTCATCAATTTTAAGCACTCAGTCACCCCCTTTGCTTTAAGGCTTAAGGATAGGTTATGTTCATTCCGAGGGATATGCAAAAAACCCCGGCGCTGCTTTTAGGGCCACGCCGGGGTGTCATTATCACCCTTCAGGCATAACCTCGGCAGGCGAAAACTTCCGTTTTCTTTAAGTCTTCTAATCGACGCCCACTGTCTGCAGTTAAGCTATTGGCAAACCCCTTCTGTTGATGGTGTTTGCCAAACGCTCGCGGTGCGATGCACACAAAATGCATAAGGAAGGCGCTAAACCGCCAGCATTTTGGCGCAAAAATTCGCGCAAGCGCTCATTTATTTCAGTTAAACAGATTAACCCTTTAGCGGTTAGCCTGCATTACTGACAACGGATTAATCGGAACTCCAGGTCCCATGGTGGTTGCTAAGGCTAACGAACGCAGATATTGCCCTTTGGCCGCTGCCGGTTTGGCTTTAATCAACGCTTCCATGAAGACATTAAAGTTATCACCAAGCTGTTCCGGGGTAAAGGATACTTTGCCCAACGGAACATGAATGATATTGGTCTTGTCAACCCGGTATTCAATACGGCCAGCTTTAAGCTCCTTAACCGTACGGGCTACATCCATAGTAACCGTACCCGATTTCGGGTTAGGCATTAAACCACGGGGCCCTAGGATTTTACCCAGTTTACCAACTACCCCCATCATATCTGGGGTAGCAACTGCCACTTCAAAGTCGAGCCAGCCCTGGGTAATCTTCTCGGCTAGCTCATCGCCACCGACAAAATCAGCACCCGCTTCCTCAGCTTCGCGAACCTTATCACCCTTAGCAAAAACTAAAACCCGACGAGTCTTACCAGTGCCATGAGGTAAACTTACGGTACCACGAACCTGTTGGTCAGCGTGGCGGGAATCAACGCCCAATTTAACATGAGCTTCAATCGTTTCATTAAACTTGGCAAAGGATATTTTCTTCAGCAATTCGATGGCTTCCACCGGTTCGTAAAGCTTACCGGCTTCAACTTTTTTTAGAGCTTCCTGATACTTTTTACCATGTTTCATTAAAAGTAACCTCCTTGTGGTGTTAGCGGGTAGCTTTTGGACCCTCCCACTTAACTATTAGTCGACAATAGTGATACCCATACTCCGGGCTGTACCTTCCACCATACGCATGGCAGCTTCAATATCTGAAGCATTGAGATCCTGCATCTTGGTTTCAGCGATTTCCCTGACCTTGGTGCGATTTACCTGGCCTACCTTTTGCTTGTGGGGAACCCCCGAACCTCTATCTACACCGGCTGCTTTCTTGAGCAGGTCAGATGCAGGAGGAGATTTGAGCACAAAGGTAAAGGACCGGTCTTCAAACACGGTGATCTCTACGGGTATAATGTAACCTGCTTTATCCGCAGTGCGGGAATTATAGTCTTTACAAAAGGCCATAATATTAACACCGTACTGACCGAGCGCGGGGCCCACCGGCGGAGCAGGAGTGGCTTTCCCGGCAGGAAGAGCTAACTTAACTATGCCTGTGACTTTCTTGGCCATCTATTGCCACCTCCTTTACAACTTTTCTACTTGTTCATAATCCAGTTCTACCGGGGTCTCCCGGCCAAACATGGATATATTAACCCGGATTTTACTTCTTTCAGGAATAACTTCTTTGACGACCCCATCAAAGTTTTCAAAGGGACCAGTACGAACCCGCACCTGCTCTCCCACTTCGATGTTAATTCGCGGCCGGGCACTTTCCATAAGCCCCATGTACCGTAAAATCTTTTCAATTTCTTTTTTTTGCAGGGGAATTGGCTTGTTGCCCTCACCTACAAATCCGGTAACACCAGGCGTATGCCTAACCACCCACCAAGACTCATCGGTCATGACCATTTCCACTAGCACATAACCGGGAAATACATGTTTTTTGCTAACTACTCGTTTGCCATTTTTGTACTCAACTTCTTCCTCGTCAGGAATCAGAACCTGATAGATTCTATCCTCCATGGCATACGAAGCTACGCGTTTTTCCAGGTTAGCCTTTACCTTATTCTCATAGCCAGAATAAGTGTGTACCACATACCATTTGCGCTCGGAAGTGCGGTCAATCTCCATTTGGGTCTGGTCGTTGGGAGTCAAGTGTCAAGTCCTCCTTATTTACCCACAGCTTTGAAGAGGAGTTCCATGCCTTTACCCAGGGTAGAATCGAATACCCATATAATCATGGAAACCAATAAGACCGTAAAAAGAACCACCGCGGTATAACCGATTAACTGGTTCCGGGTCGGCCAATGAACCTTCTTCAATTCATTAGAAGTGTAGCTGACATATTCTTTGAGCCAAAGCCAGCGATCCTTCAAGGTAACTTTGTCTTTTTTCGCGTTGGCGGCCAAAACTGTTCACACCCTTAACTTATTTGATCTCTTTGTGGACGGTGTGCGCATTGCAAAAACGGCAATACTTTTTAACTTCCATTTTTTCCGGATGTTTACGCTTGTCTTTGCTGGTCATGTAATTGCGCTGTTTACAGTCGGAACAGGCTAGAGTTATGTTAACCCGCACGGTTCTTTTGCACCTCCTAAAGCAGTGATTGCCTACAATACTGTAGCATAAGCAAATGTTAACGTCAACAATAGGTAAGCAGGGGAAGTTTCCCCTGCTTACCCGGCAGTTACTGTACGGGGACATTCACCCCAGGCACTTCCCTCGCACCGCTCGGGTCGCCTCACAGCGGTTTTTATGGAATAAAACCGCTTAGTGGGAGGTGTTTCCCCCTACCTTATACTAGCTTGCTGTCGGTTAGCCTTCGATACCGATAACTACTCCAGAGCCTACTGTACGTCCACCCTCACGGATGGCGAAGCGTAAGCCTTCTTCGATAGCAATCGGGGTAATCAGTTCAACATCCATGGTGATATTGTCACCAGGCATGATCATTTCTGTACCCTCTGGCAGTTTGGCCACGCCAGTTACGTCAGTAGTCCTGAAATAGAACTGCGGGCGATAACCATCAAAGAACGGAGTGTGACGTCCGCCTTCTTCTTTGGTCAGAACGTATACCTGGGCCTGAAACTTAGTCAGGGGTTTGATTGAGTTCGGCTTGGCTAATACCATTCCCCGGTAAACTTCTTTGCGGTCTACTCCTCTTAAGAGGGTTCCCACATTGTCTCCGGCTTCGGCATAATCAAGCAGCTTTCTGAACATTTCTACACCGGTTACGACGGTCTTCTTGACGTCTTCCCGCATACCGATGATGTGAACTTCGTCGCCTACCTTGACGCTGCCTCTTTCTACACGACCGGTGGTTACTGTACCACGACCGGTGATAGTGAATACGTCTTCGATCGGCATCAGGAACGGTTTGTCGGTTGCACGCTCTGGTATCGGGATATAGGTGTCTACTGCCGTCATTAGATCCCAGATCGGTTTGCAGTTCGGGCAGTCTTTGCCGCCGCATCCGCATTCCAGAGCTTTCAGACCGCTGCCTCTGATGACGGGAATGTTATCGCCATCAAATTCGTACATCGAGAGTAATTCTCTGACTTCCATCTCGACCAGTTCTAACAGTTCTTCGTCATCTACCATGTCGACTTTGTTCAAAAAGACCACGATTTCGGGTACGCCTACCTGACGGGCGAGCACGATGTGCTCTCTGGTTTGGGGCATCGGGCCATCGGCCGCGCTTACCACCAGGATTGCTCCGTCCATCTGCGCTGCTCCCGTGATCATGTTCTTGATGTAGTCTGCATGACCTGGGCAGTCTACATGAGCATAGTGACGGGTTTCGGTTTGATATTCCACATGAGCGGTGTTAATGGTTATGCCTCTTTCCCGCTCTTCGGGTGCCTTGTCAATTTCAGCATAGCTGGTTGCCTTTGCTCCCCCTACTTTGCTGAGGCAAGTGGTGATGGCTGCCGTTAATGTCGTCTTGCCATGGTCTACGTGTCCGATGGTCCCAATATTAACGTGCGGTTTGTTTCTCTCGAATTTTGCCTTCGCCATGTCTTAAGCTCACCTTTCCTTTCAGTTCAGTGGTAATCCGTAGCGCCGGGCGATGATCTCCCGGGCTTTATTATCCGGTACCTCTTCGTAGTGATCAAATTGCATGGAATAGATTCCCCGTCCCTGAGTTACTGAACGTAACTCGGTAGCATAACCAAAAGTCTCAGCCAGGGGAACAAAACCTCTGATCACTTGTACTCCTCCGGTGCCTTCATTAAGACCCTGGATCCGCCCTCGGCGAGAGTTAAAATCACCGATTACTTCACCTAGGTATTCCTCGGGAGTTACTACTTGCATATCCATCGTTGGTTCCAATAATACCGGTACAGCCTTGGCCAGAGCATCCTTCAAGGCCATGGAACCGGCCATCTTGAACGCGGGTTCGGTGGAGTCAACATCATGATATGATCCCCCCACCAGAGACACTTCCAGGTCCACCACAGGATAACCCGCTAAAATGCCCGCGTCCATGGCTTCCCTGATTCCCGACTCGACCGCCGGTACAAATTCTGGTGGCACTTGGT
>JBLNAS010000030.1:0-12833 GCA_050259475.1 Methylocystaceae bacterium | reverse complement strand
TAAGGATGCTTGATTTCCAGCATCTCGGTAACTAAATCTGCTGCTGCTTGTAATTTCACTGGGGCATTTCGCCCCGTCAGTATAATTTCTACCCCCTGCTGGCGTGCCAGATTACATAAATCTAGTACCTGCTGAGTGGTTATAATACCCATATCTACAGCTACAATAACTTCATCCATAATCAATAGATCGATCAGTTTTTGATTAATCCAGGATAAGGCCAAATTATATGCCTCCTGGCTCTCCGTTGCCACTACCTGCTGCCCCACCTGAGTTAATTCGGGGTAAAAGCCTTTAAACTGCGGGCTAGCAGTCTTGACTTTTAACCCCGGCAATGTACGCAAAATCTCGATTTCCGACGAGGTCTCATCTTTAAGCAGACGAATGAGACCCACTCGCCAGCCAGCACCATATGCTCGAATTAGCTGTCCGATAGCAGCCGTAGTTTTACCTTTGCCATTACCAGTATAGATCGCTACCAGAGATTTGCGTACTTCCAACGTCACCTACCCCTTACTACTAAAATACCCGACATGCAAACAGCGGGGAAGCCCCTGCTGGCTTCCCCGCTGCGACCAAACTACTAGTGATACATGCGCTGGGCTAGAATATAAGTCTTTCCCTCTTTTTGGCCTTGTTCCTGGACCTTAAATCCATGCTCTGCCAGTACTTGTTTTACCGGCTCGGTCTCCTGTTCCTCCGCCGATTCTAAGGTTATAATGACCTCATCACCGGATCTTAGGTCAGCAATCAGGGTGCTAATCCTGTTTACTACGGCATGATCAACACTATGTTCCAAACCAATGAGGATTTTTTCCATGTTTTTTGCTGCCTCCTGGTGTTAATGATTAGCTCAATTCATGTACAAATAAGCCGCTACGCAGTTTGGGTTCAAACCAGGTTGACTTGGGAGGCATAACCTCACCAGCATCAGCAATCGCCATTAAATCATCAATAGTTGTAGGATAGAGGGAAAAGGCAACCCGCATACCCGCCTTAACCCGCTTTTCCAATTCACCCAACCCCCGAATACCACCGATAAAATCAATCCGTTTATCAGTACGAGGATCATTTATCCCTAAAATCGGTCTTAACAGATTGTTTTGCAGAATAGAAACGTCTAATCTTTCGACCGGATGATTACAATTAAAGCTGCCTTCTTTTGCCGTTAGCTGATACCATTTCTCATCGAGATACATACCAAAGGTCTGTTTCTGAGTCGGCTTATAAGGGCCAGTACTAGTAATCGGTAAAATGATAAACTTTTCGGCAATCAGCCTGATAAAATCATCCCGATCAAAGCCATTAAGATCCTGGACTACCCGATTGTAATCCATAATATATAAATCATGATCGGGAAATATTACTGAGAGGAAATAATTAAATTCCTCTTCACCAGTAAAATTCGGCTGCTGCTGCCGACGACTTTGTCCTACTTTAACCGCTGAAGCACATCGGTGGTGCCCATCAGCAATATAAAGGCATTCCACCTCGGCAAAATGCGCACTCAATAATTTGATATCCGCCTCACTATCAACTATCCAAACGATATGGCTTACACCATCTTCAGCCGTAAAATTATATAAAGGCTCTGTGCCAGTCCATTTCTCTACTAATTGATTAATGGCCTCCACCGCTCGATAAGTGAGAAATATTGGCCCGGTATTAGCATTACAGGTATTGACATGGTTGATACGATCCTGTTCCTTGTCCGCGCGAGTATGCTCATGTTTCTTGATCACATTATGCAGATAGTCATCAATAGCCGTACAACCTACCACTCCGGTCTGACTTCGTCCCGCCATTATTAGACGATAAATATAAAGCCGGGGCTGTTCTTCTTTGACTAATACGTCATCGGCTTGCATCTTCTCCAAATTTGCTCGGGCCGTAGCATAGACCAAGGGGTCGTAGAGATCAATAGCGGGGTCAAGATCAATTTCAGCCTTATCCACATGCAAAAAGGAGTAAGGGTTGTCCTTTACCATCTCCCGAGCTTCCTCAGAACTCATAACATCATAGGGCAGGGCTGCTACCCGAGTGGATAGTTCTGCGGTCGGCCTTACGGCCTGAAAAGGCCTTACAACTGCCAAATTTACTCCCTCCAAATAATTACAATTATCATCGGAGCCTACACCTGGGGGGCATGCTCGATAATTAAGCCAACTACCTCCTGCCCAATCCGCTGCTGGGCTTCCACGGTACTCGCTCCTATATGAGGTGTCACCGATACCCGTGGATGTTTAATCAGGGCTTCATTCGGAGTAGGTTCCTCTTCAAAGGTATCTACACAAGCACCAGCAATTTTCCCCTGCTCCAGGGCTTCGATCAAATCGCTTTCATTAACTAACCCACCCCGCGCGCAATTAACCAAATAGGCGCCATCTTTCATCAGAGTAAACTCTCGGTTGGTGATTACCGAACCCTTTTCTTTATCATAAGGAATATGCAAGGAGATGAAATCGGAACGCCTGAGTAAATCCTCAAAAGGAAAAAACTCATACTGGTCTCCCCCATTGGCTTGCCCGGTAATATCGGTATAAATTACCTTCATGCCCAACGCATCAGCTCGTTTCGCTACTTCGCGGGCTATGCGGCCAAATCCGATTAAACCTAGGGTCTTACCAGCTAGCTCAACCCCTTCATATTTTTTCTTTTCCCATTTGCCTTCCCGCATGCTGACATTAGAACTCTCCAGAAAACGGGCAACAGCAAACATATGCGCAATAGTTAATTCCGCGACGGAGGCACTACTGGCACCGGGGGTATTCATCACCTTAATGCCATTCTCCATCGCATATTTGACATCAATGTTATCGACCCCGACCCCGCCCCGAATAACAAACTTTAGCCGTCCACCCACTGCTCCATCGATAATGGCCTTGTTTACTTTGGTGGCGGAACGAACTACCAGAATATCAAAGTCCTTAACTTGTACCGCTAATTCTTCTGGCGGATAAAACTTTTCTACTACCTCAAAACCATGATCGCGCAGGGTTTTAATTGAATCCTGATCCATCCCATCAGTTATTAGCACTTTAACCATTAGTTGTTACCTCCCTTGCGCTATAGCTTTATATCCTATGATACTCCGCACTAACGCTACTGGTTAAAATCCAAGATATCGTCAATTGTGTTGATGAGTTCTTGCATTTCTTCGATGGTGGTATCTGCCATGTGGGCGATACGGAAGGTTCTATCCTTCATCTTGCCGTAACCATTAGAAATTTGGTATCCACGCCCAGCTAGTTTTCGATTCAGGCCCGCCACATCTATGTCCCGAGTGTTATTGATGGTGGTCAGGGTATTGGACATGTACTGGCGATTGGGGAAGACCGCAAAATGGTCATCAGCCCATTTCCTTACCATCCAAGCCATCGCTTCATGACGCGCAAAGCGTTTTTCCAAGCCTTCTTCGAGGATGCAATCTAGCTGATAATCGAGGGCATACATATGGGATAACGAAGGGGTCGATGGATATTGATAGTCCTTTTTCTGCACATAGTCATGGAGAGCCAATAAATCGAGATAGAAGCCGCGGAAGGGCACCGTTTTTGCCCGCTCAATTGCTTTCTGTGACATGGAGCATATGGCCAGCCCCGGCGGTAAACCTAAACATTTCTGGGTTGAGGTGATACAGATATCTACCCCCAGTTTGTCGACCTCAATCTTGGTCCCGCCCATAGAACTTACCGTATCCAGACAATAAACAATATCCGGGTACTTCTTCATCACTTCGGCAATTGCTTCTACTGGGTTCATTAAACCGGTTGAGGTTTCATTGTGAGTGATAGTTATGAGATCGTATTTGCCGGTTGCCAGAGCCTGATCTACCATCTCCGGAGTGGTAGGTTCGCCCCACTCAGATTCATAAAGATCTGCTGGAACGTTATTACCTTCAGCCATTTCGAACCAACGTTTACCAAAGGAGCCGACGGAAAATACTGCTGCCCGCTTAGCTGTACATGATCGAACTGCCCCCTCCATTAAGCCACTGCCCGAGGAGGTAGACAGCAGAATCTCTTCCTGCGTATAGAAAACCTTTTGCATTTTTTCACTAATATCACGCTGCAGCTTGGAAGCGTCTTTAGACCGGTGCCCAATCATCGGGGTAGCCATCTTCTGTAAAACATCCGGCCTGACTTCCACCGGGCCAGGGATAAACAGCCTTTTATGCATGAAATATTCCTCCGATCAGCTAAATAACCATAGATACCGCCATTTGCATTTTGGCACATACCACCGGCTTTTATTCCAATCCTTACTTAATTGTCTGAATAGATGTAATGTTTCGTTCCATTTCGCCAATTCTTAGTTAAAGTAGATTTAAACGATCACCTGCATCACCTAAACCAGGTACTATGTAAGCCTTTTCATTAAGATATGGATCAATAACTCCGGTGACGATCTTTAATTCAGGAAACTCAGCTTTAACATGTTCAATACCCTCATTGACTGATAATGCAGTAACCAAGGTTATGGTATCTGGGCGGTATCCCTTTTCTACCACTAGCCTAAGCGCACTAACACTGCTATTGCCGGTAGCCAGCATGGGATCAAGCACAAATACCCGATCACAATCTCCGGTATTATCAGGTAAGGTATTTACATAGGTACGGGCGGCAAAGGTTTCATGATCACGAGCTACGCCAATATGTGCAACTTTAGCGGCTGGCAAAACTTCCAAGAAGCTATCCACAAAACCCAGTCCGGCACGAAGTATGGGCACCAGTATTATCCGATTGACCTTCACGGTCGGGCATACCGCTTCAACCTCCAGTGGTGTTGTAACGGTCTCGGGAGCCGTTGGTAGATCACGAGTTGCTTCGACCGCTAATAGAAGTCCCAGCTTTTCCATCGCCATCCGAAATTCTTCGGTACGTGTCTCCTTATTGCGGAGAGTAGCCAAAAAGTTGCCCGCCAACGGGTGATCAAGGACAGTAACTAAATTCATATCTATTTGCCTCCATTTATAATAATTTGCCTAACACTAACCTCGTAATATTCCAACTATATCCTATCAATTACCGTTGATACTGTACAGACTATGCCCTAAATCGGTTGAAATAAATTGATTTCACCTCAAGATTAGCTTATGTTGCTCCTGGATTTTTAAATAATACAAATATTTCTCATTTAAATTGTCGATTTGTAACGATTTATTCTACCCTTATATTGGCAGGAAAAAGAGGGAACTTTGGCGTAATATAACCTAAATTACTATTTTCACTAACTTATTGTCGTTTACTAGCCCAGGCAAGGGCAGGGGGGTGACCTATCATGAATTATCGCATGGGTGTGAGTGGTCTACAAAGGCATGAATATGCTTGCCTAATTTACCAGCAGGATGACGACTGGTCGGCAAGTCTAGTTGAATATCTCAGCAAAGGATTAAACCAACACCAGCGTTGCCTCTGTATACTCGACCAGCACCATTCTGGTGACTTGACCGCGGCCTTAGCTCAAGCCGGTGTGGATATAATCGATAAGACTGCCTGCGGTTCTTTAGCGATTATCAGCATGAGTGATTTGCCACCTGATATCTTTAATGATTTTATCACCGCTACTGCCTATTTGGATAACGAGATCGCCCGGGCGCTGCAGCAAGGCTTTACCGGTTTAAGGCTTACCTATGAAGTAGGCGACTTTTGTTTGCAACAACTAACACCTGAACAGCTCATGCTCTGGGAAGTACAGGCCAAGCAGCATTATCTACCCAGCCATCCACTGCTGGTAATTGCGCAATACAATGCTGAACAACTTCCGCCATTGGTATTGATGAATGCTTTGCTTACTCATAATTTACTAGTTCGCGGTGGAGACCTGATACCTAATGACTATACCCTAAGTCCTGAAAGTATCATGAGCCCCCGGCGGGAATCAGTCCGGGTAACTCAGTTATTGAACAAGATAGATAGTGACCACTATGAAGACAACAACCTTCGAGAGAATGAACGTAACTCGCGGGCCGTGGAAAAAGCTGTACTCGACGCAATGATTAATGCCCTGATCATGATAGATAACCAAGGACGGATTATGGTGTGGAACCGGGCTGCAGAGAAGATCTTTGGCTATCGCGCCCAGGATGTTATGGGACAACAGCTTCATCATTTGATCATCCCAACCCATTTACTGGATAATTTCGATCATGCATTTGCCTATTTTTCACGGACTGGACAAGGCCCCTTGGTCGGCAAACCAGTAGAATCGGTCGCCCGGCGTAGTGATGGAACTGAGTTTCCGGTCGAACTCTCGATTTCTCCCATTAAGATAAGAAACTCCTGGGCGGCAACTGGCATTGTTAGAGATATCACTGATCGTAAGCGAATGGAACAGGCTCTTATGGATAGTGAGGAGATGTTTCGTACTCTGGTTGGTTCCATGGACGATATTGTCTTTACTCTGGATCAAGACCATCGCCTAACTGGCGCTTTTGGGCATTGGTTAGAACGAGCAGGGGTTGACCCAACTGCTTACTTCGGCAAAACTACAGAATCTTTGCTCGGCCGGTTTTACCTGATACATCAACAAGCCTGTGCTTTAGCCCTAACCGGTGAGAGTGCCGTCTACGAGTGGGAGTCATTAGTTCACAATACCCTTCGCTACTTCCAAACTTCACTTTCCCCTTTAACCGATGGAAATGGAGATATTAGGGGGATCGTCGGCGTAGGTCGTGACATTACCGAACAAAAACGGTTGGAAAAAACGCTGCAGGAGCAATTACATTTCCTCCAGCAGATGATTGATACAATACCAACACCAGCTTTCTTCCGCGATACCAATGGCGTCTTTCAAGGCTGCAATAAGGCTTTTGAACAAGCAGTCGGACAACGTCGAAGTAAGATTGTCGGGAAATATTTGGACAAGGTGCTCCCCAAAGATTTAGCAGATAAATATCGAGAAATGGATATTGAAATGATGAACACTTCCAGCATCCAATGCTACGAGTGGGAGTTCCAATATGCTGATGGTACCCGCCATGTAGTAATTTTTAATAAGGCGCCTTTTTATAATATGGAAGGGGTTCTTTTGGGAGTAGTTGGGGTCACAGTTGATCTCACTGAGCGTAAACGTATGGAACAAGAAGTCTTACGTTTAGATCGTTTACGGGTCGTAGGCGAAATGGCCGCCGGCATAGCCCACGAAATTAGAAACCCTATGACTACCGTGCGCGGTTTCCTGCAAATGATGATGGAGAAAACAGACCTATCCCCTTATTGTGAATATTTTGATGTAATGATCGAAGAACTTGATAGTGCGAATTCCATAATCGGCGAATTCTTATCTCTAGCCAAAGATAATACCGTTGACCTGCAGGTACAAAGTCTGAACCACGTGATCGATGCTTTAGCTCCCTTGCTTTATGCCGAAGCCCTCAAATGTGACAAATCAATTATTATGATGCCAGGCCAAGTACCAGAGATACTACTTGATGCAAGACAAATCAGGCAGTTAATACTTAATCTGGCACGTAATGGGCTTGAAGCGATGGAACCTAGTGGCATCCTTACCCTTAGCACTTATACTCAGGATAATGAAGTGGTATTATCCATTCGGGATCAGGGACATGGCATTGACCCTGATATTCTACCTCAATTAGGCACACCTTTCTTTACTACCAAGGATCAGGGAACAGGGTTAGGTCTTGCAGTCTGCTACAGTATCGCCACTAAGCATAATGCTACGATTAATGTAGAAACTAGTTCTCAGGGCACGGCATTTATAGTCCGTTTTCACGAGTTTAATGGTGTAACTGCCGCGGCCGTATAATAGGTTCTTTGGGACAACCACCGTATCTGATAAGGCACACCTCGCTTTATCAAATACGGTGGTTGTCTTTTTTTATAGCGGGTATTATAACAGAACTGTGATATTTACCTAAGTTATTTACACATTGCCAATTTAATTAGAAAATATATTCATAATATTTAATATATTTAAAATTATTAAAGGAGATGTGGAATGCGTAAAATAACCTCACTTGTAATGATCTTGTTACTCTCCTGTTCCCTATTATTTTTACCCCTTACCTTAACAGCGCAAGCTGCACGTACCAATAATTACTCTGTGGTATTGGTTCATGGCTTTGCTGGCTGGGGTAAAGGTGAATTATTAGGCTACAATTATTGGGGCGGTTTGGGCAATATCGAAGCCGATTTAACCCGCCAAGGCTACACAACCTACACCGCTGCCGTTGGCCCCTTCTCTAGTAACTGGGATCGAGCCTGCGAGCTTTATGCTTACATAAAAGGTGGAAAGGTTGACTATGGAGTGGCACATGCTGCTAAATTTGGACATTCCCGGTTTGGCCGCACCTTCCCAGGATTAATCAACAATTGGGGTGAAGGTGATAACAGAAAGGTTCACTTAATCGGACATAGCATGGGTGGGCAAACCATCCGCACCTTAGTTCAGCTTCTGGAAGCTGGCAGTGCGGAAGAAATGGCAGCTACCCAATCTTCAGAGCTTTCCCCTTTATTTACTGGTGGCAAATCGTGGGTAAGGAGCGTTACCACCGTATCAACGCCTAATGATGGTACTACGATGGCCAATGCCATAAATGGTGCCATCCCTTTCGCCCAACAATTAATCGGCATGGCCTCCTCGGCAGCCGGACTTACCAATCAACAAATCTATGACTTCAAATTGGATCAATGGGGCCTTAAACGCGCTAGCGGAGAATCTTATGCGAGCTATTCTAACCGCGTATGGAACAGTCCCATTTGGACTAATAGCAAAGATATTAGCGCCTGGGATCTTAGCCCTAATGGTGCTCGCGAACTTAATACTTGGGTCAAAGCCTCGCCCAATGTATACTATTTCTCCATTGGCACCGAAGCTACCCACCAAGAACTATTTGGCAGCCATCAAATAGCTAATATAACAATGAATGCCTTCCTTTGGCCTTTTGCCGCCCACATGGGTGCCTATACCTCTAACCAGCCAGGCAGCGTATTAGTAAATTCCTCTTGGTGGAAAAATGATGGCGTAGTCAATTTAAACTCGATGGATGCCCCCCAGGTAGGCTCTACTGATCAAGTTAAGCCATATAGTAGTATCGTGCAACCTGGTATCTGGTATTATGTTAGGACGGCAGTTAATACTGATCACATGCAGATTGTAGGTCATTATAATATTTTGCCGTTTTACTACTATTTTAGAGATCAAGCTAATATTCTTGGTACTCTCCCCCAATAACCAAACAAACCAAAAAGCTGAGGTGTCCCCGAGAGGGCACCTCAGCTTTTTTCTTCGTTATTACGAAAAGGGCTAGCTTTCAGGGTCAGATAAATAAATCTCACTGTTTTTAAATATGTTGAACAGTTCCGCATCCAACTTGCCATCTTTAACCATAAAACCAATAATTTTAAGTGCTTCTTCAACTGGCAGGGCTTTTTTATAAGGTCTATCATCCGCGGTGAGGGCATCATAAATATCCAGCAAAGCTAGGATACGTCCTTCGGGTGGTATTTCCTCACCCTTAAGCCCGTGAGGATACCCCTTTCCATCTAAGTGCTCATGGTGAATCCCCGCATAGAATGGCACATTCCGCAGTTTTGAGATAAACGGAATTTTATCTAACATCCGCGTTGTATACTCCACATGGTTTTCCATCACTTTGCGTTCATCATCAGTCAAGGTACCCTTGGTTACACAAAGCTGGGTCAGTTCATCAGGAGTAAGCCAAGGTAGCTCTTCCCCGGCAGAAGTAACATAGGTATAAGTGGCTACCTCTTTTAATCGACCAGCCATTTCACCATCAACAAAAGTCGAGGGATTATCCACCTTGATCAGCATAGACTTCGTCTCATCAACCCGAGTGGCTGCTGCTTTCCACCAGCTATCAGCCGCTTCTTGATCACCCTTATTCTTCGCCCCTAACTTGCGTTCTAAATACTCAGCCCTAAGCTCAGCTCTAATATAGTCCATACGTTGTAAAACTAGCTCAATACGCGCTTCTAATCTGGTAGCCTTATTCATTACTGCGAGTGGCGTAGCGATTTTACCTATATCATGCAACCAAGCCGCCATCACCAGCTCAGCCGTACGATCCTCATTAAAATGTTGCTCCCCCCAGAAGCCTTCCTCGACCTGATTGATAACCCGCGCTAGTTTGCCTGAGAACAGTGCTACTCGGCGCGTATGATTGGCATTATAAGGGGTCTGAGCATCGACGGCGGTAGCCATTACTTGGACGAATGAGTTAAAAAGGTTTTCAATCTCGGCTATAAAATTCATATTAGTAAGGGCAATGGCGGCTTGTGAAGCAAGAGAAGCCACTACCTTTTCATAATGGGGAGCAAATGCTACCACTTGACCATTATCATCGGTGGCATTAATTAGCTGCAACACACCGATAACCTGGGCTTCATGATTTTCGAGTGGTACTACCAGCATGGAGGTAGTACGATAGCCCGTCATGGCGTCATAACGTTTAGGGCCAGAAAAATCAAAATCAAAACTATTAGCACTATAGACATCAGCAATATTAACACTCTTATTGGTAAGTGCCACAAAAGCCGATACATTTTCCCGTTGCAAAGGAACTGGCGGTAAGTTGACCGGCTCACCGCGACCTCCCAGGTAGCTCTTCATAGTATCATTATGGGTGATCTTAAATAACAGGCAATCACCTTCGCGTAAATATAAAGTGCCGGCATCCGCTCCGGTAATCCGCCGTGCTTCTCGTAGAATGGTTTCTAAAAGAATATTGTGGTCTTTCTCCGCCGATAGTGCTATTCCTACATTAAGTAGTTGTTCAACCTGTTCTATGATTTCTGGCGTGTAAGTCTTCATAGAGTCAATTCCATTCCTTCCCGAGCAGCTACACAATCGGGATACACTTCGATGGCTTGACTTTCAATAACCAACATTTCTTCATCCGTACGGTGTGTCGCATGGTGAAATAAGACCAACGTTTTTGCCTCCGCCGCTTTAACCAAGCGAATACCTTCCTGCCAAGTAGAATGGCCCCACCCGACTTTAGTTTGAAAACCGGCTGGTCCCAAATATTCTTCATGAGTAAAATTGGTGTCATAGATAACCATATCCGATCCTTGGGCAAATTCCCTTAAATGTGGATCGACAATAGAATAATGTTCATTATCCGATATGTAACAGCAGGATTTTCCTGCGTAGTCTACCCGGTAAGCAATACATCCATTAGGGTGGTTAGTTGGCGCACAGGTAACAATTACTCCCCCCCCTAAATCGACCCGATCATAATTATCTAACTCATAAAATGAGATTTTTGCACCCATTTGTTCAATTGAAACCGGGAAATTCGGAGGTTCCATCTGGAATCGCATTAAGTCAGCAAAGGAACATTCAAGCTTACCCTGCCCATACAAACGGAAGGAGTTTCCGGGGTCAAAAGCCGGAGTAAAGAAAGGGAAGCCCTGAATGTGATCCCAATGGGTATGGGTAATGAAAATGTCAGCTTCTAATGTTCCGTGCTTCGTCATTTGGTTACCGAGGTTACAGATACCGGTACCAGCATCAAAAATAATTATTTTCCCCCCAGCCCGAACCTCAACACAAGGAGTATTGCCCCCGAATATTACGGTCTCCGGCCCGGGAACTGCTCGAGAACCACGAACTCCCCAAAAAATCACCCTAAAATCCTGCTTCATCCTTTACCCCCCGATAATCCACCCAAGTACTCAAGAGATTTCCATTAGTAATAATAAATTCCTGCTTAAAAACCTATATTTCTTCAATTACTTCCATTAATTAATAATAATTATTTCTGACTAAATTATATACAACTATTATTCTAACTAGCTTAAAATCTAATTATATAAAAGGAGTTGATATAATGACCCGCAAACCGCTATTCATTTACTTGCTTATTACTTTCTTTTTTAGTTGGACCTTGGCTGGTGTATTTTATCTGTTTGGGGGTCGTCTCAACAGTCCTTATGCCGGACCGATATTAATATTCTATATGTTTGGCCCGTTAATCGGTGCCTTGGTCACCCAAAAGCTGGTACTTAAAACTTCAGTCATTAAACCACTAGCAATTTCTTTTAAACTTAATCGTTGGTATTTGTTCGCCTGGTTCCTCCCTCCGTTATTGGCTTTTACCGCCTTGGGCGTTAGCCTTTTATTCCCCGGAATAAACTTTTCCCCCGACATGACTGGCATGTTTGATCGCTATCGAGCGGTTATGACCCCTGAACAACTTGAGCAGATGCAAAACCAGATTAATAATCTTCCTATTCATCCCATCTGGTTAATGTTAGCCCAGGGTTTGATTGCTGGCGCTACCATAAATGCTTTGGCTGCCTTTGGTGAAGAACTCGGTTGGCGGGGCTTGATGTATAAAGAATTGAGTAGCTTCGGCTTTTGGCCTTCATCACTAATAATCGGTGTGATTTGGGGATTATGGCATGCCCCAATTATTATTCAGGGTTATAATTACCCTGCGCACCCAGGATTAGGGGTTCTACTGATGATAATCTGGTGTATTCTTCTGTCTCCTATTTTTAGCTTCGCGCGTCAAAAGACAAAATCAGTAGTCGGTGCATCTCTAATTCATGGTACTTTAAATGGCACGGCTGGGTTGGCAATAGTAATGGTGCAGGGAGGTAATGACTTAACCACCGGACTCCTTGGTTTCCCAGGTATGTTGGTGCTCCTGGTCACTAACCTAGCGATTTACCTCTACCAAAAAACAAGAACCCCATCTTTACCATAAGAGATTAATGCCCAACTTGCCGTACCAAAAGCAGGCTGGGGAATTTACCCCATATCTTTGCTCTATATGAACAATATGTACTTGAACTTGCATTACTGGTTTCACTACTGTCTGGCGGCCCTCACTTCAATAA